>JBDSGC010000071.1:0-4057 GCA_039919215.1 Thermoanaerobaculia bacterium
ACATGGGATCGTCGCCGAACTGGTAAGGCCGCGTCTCAGTCAGACGCTCGGTTCCCTGCCCCGCCGAAGCCACCGAGTGATGGCCGCTGATCGACTTCTGCAGGCCTCCGAAGATCTCATCGAGGGCATCGCGGCGGATCTGGCGCTCGCCACCGGCCGCGAGCATCGGATTCCCTTCACCATCCTGGCCAATCACGTTCTCCTCGACCAGGCGTGCGAAGAAAGCCTCCAGATCGATTTCAGGGTCGATGTATCCACGCTCCTGCAGCGCACGCATCCACTGCATCGCCTCCTGCACCTCTCCACCGGTCTGCAGGAGGAGGTGGTTGAACAGGCGGCGCAGCCCCATTTCTGAGAGAAGCTGCCGGATGAGCTCGGGGTCGAGATAACCGTATCGATGGCGCATGGAAGGATTGATCGCGGGCGGGACGACAGCGTGAACCGACGGACGGGAGAGCCTATGCCTCAGCCTTCACGTTTTTCCGGGTGAGGCGCTCGATCCATCGCGCGATGGTGGGATTGTTGGGAAGTTGAATGCGTGCCTGCTCCAGAGCCACCAGGGCATCGGACGGCTGCTCGAGCACCAGGAGAATCTGCACCTGCAGCTCCACCAGACTCTGGTAGAGCGTGTAGTCGGTCAGCGCCTGGGTGGAGAGGAGAGACAGCGCCCGGTTCACAAACTTCAATCCCGTCTCCGGCTTCGAATCATTCAGCGCATCCGCGGCAAATCGATGGAGCATGCGAGGGGAATCGCCGAGGAACGATTTGGCGTCGACGAACTGCCCGAGCGCCGCGAGCAGCACCGCATCCTGATCGGGAAACCAGCCGTCGCGAATGATGCGGTCGATCTGGCGGGCCAGATCAGAAGAAATCTCGGCGGCAACCTTGACCATCGGCAGGGATTGTAATGGAGATTCTTCGCTTCCCGCGCCGCAGCCATGTGGTCAACAGCTGACGTTCGCTCCCTCAAACCAATGCACAATCGTGAAGCCCACCACCCCGGCCCCAACAACAGAGGTCGGAGAGATCAGCCCATCCTCGTTGATCTTTCCCCGTGGGACTGGACCCCCTCAGAGGCTGTGAAGAAATCCCCCAAACCGTCATCCTGAGCGGCGTGGGTGGCGGGCGGGAAGCGAAGGATCTGCAATCACGAGGATGTTGCTGGGAGCAGTTGCGTCGTTGCAGATCCTTCGGCGTCTTCGCGCCTCAGGATGACGAAATCGTTCATCACGCCGTCATCGGCGCATCGCGCCGTTCCTCCGCTCACGGAATGCGATCGAGGTACTTGGCTTCGTCCACGTCTTCCAGGCCGCAGATGCGGCCGATGGCGGCGTCCGAGAGCGGGGAGTCGACGTCGATCTGCATGAACGCTTCCTGTCCCCGCTGCTTGCGCGAACACGACAGCGACGCGATGTTGATGCGTTCGTCGGCGATGATCAGCGTCACCTCGGAGATCATGCCCGGGCGGTCGCGGTAGAAGAGCATCAGCACCGGCGAGTCGCCTTTGAAGCGCGTCTGGAATCCGTTGATGCGGAAGACCTCGATCACCCCGCCGCCGATGGACGAGCCAGCGATCTCCGCTTCGCGGGTCTTTCCCTTGATCTCGATGCGCACGGTGTTCGGATGCACGTCGCCCAGGTCTTCTTCGCTGAACTCGATCTCCACGCCCATCTGCTCGGCGATGCGGATCGCTTCCGGGATGCGCGGGTCGTCGACGTTCAGTCCGATCGCCCCTCCCACCAGGGCGAAGTCGGAGCCGTGGCCGCGGTAGGTCGCCGCGAGCGGGGGGTGCAGAAAGAAGTGCACGGCGACGGGATCTTCATCGAGAACCTCCCGCGCCACACGGCCCAGCCGGGCGGTGCCGGCGGTATGCGACCTGGACGGACCGACCATCACCGGACCCATCACATCGAGGATCGAAACCTGGCGGTCATGACGAACGGGCATATCGAAACTCTCGGGCGATGCGGCAATTGTGTGGCCCTGGGACATCCTCTACACTCGACGCACGGTCCATGAGCGGCAAGCCTACCATTCTGGTCGTCGACGACGACGCGCCGATCCTCCTGTTGATGCGCAGCGTACTCCGCGAGTTCGGACTCGATTCGGTCACGGCCTCCAGCGGGGACGACGCGCTGGCCAAAGCACGCAGCGACCGCCCCTCGTTGATCCTGGTCGACCGCTACATGCCGGGGATGAGCGGCGATCAGCTGATCGCCAAGCTGCGGGCGGAGCCGGGGTTGCAGCAGGTACCGATCCTCATGCTCAGCGGCGAGCCGCTGTCGGCCTCCGAGGTTGCGCGGGTGGGGGCTGACGGAGCGGTGCTCAAGCCGTTCGATCTCGGTGCTCTGATCGCCCAGATCCGCTCGCTCATCGACGCACCGCGCCAGCAGTCCGTCGACGAAGACCACGCCGGGCGCTGAGAGTCGCCGATCATCCCGGCGGCGACATTCGAGGCCGGTCTGTGGGAGCGCCGCCTCCCCCTCTTTTTGCTACAGTGCGCGGCCGGGGGAACCATGACCGACCTCAACGTCGACCAGCTCATCCACACTGCCGTTTTCGGCGAGGGTACCGAGAAAGCGGCCGCCCGGCGGACCATCCATCTCGAAGCGCGCAGACGCGGCGCCGTCTCCTCCTCCATCTATCCGCTCTACACCGCCATCGGTCGGGGGGAGGTGGCGCGAAAGTTCACCGTGCCGGCGTTCAACATCCGCGCTCTGACCTACGACACGGCCCGGGCCATGTTCCGTGTGGCCAAACGTCACGACGTCGGCGCGTTCATCTTCGAGATCGCCCGCTCCGAGATCGGCTACACCGAGCAGCGCCCCGCCGAATACGCTGCGTGTGTGCTCGCGGCGGCCATCAAGGAAGACTTCCGCGGACCGGTCTTCATCCAGGGCGATCACTTCCAGGCCAGCGCGAAGAAGTGGGTGACGGCGGAAGGGCAGGCTGCGGAGACCAAAGCGCTGGAGTCGCTCATCGATGAAGCCATCGCCGCGGAGTTCTACAACATCGACATCGACACCTCCACGCTGGTGAACCTGGACTTCCCCACCCGCGACGAACAGCAGCGCGCCAATTACGAAGGAACCGCTCACCTCACCCGCTACATCCGCGATCGCGAGCCGGACGGGATGACCATCTCCGTCGGAGGCGAGATCGGCGAAGTGGGCAAGTACAACACCCATCCCGATGAGGTGCGCGCCTACGTCGATGGCGTGAACCACCTTCTCGGCGGGATGACCGGCATCAGCAAGATCTCCGTGCAGACCGGCACCTCCCACGGCGGCGTTCCTCTTCCTGACGGAACCATCGCCACCGCCAAGATCGACTTCGAGGTGCTCCGCAACACCACGGAAATCTGCCGCCGCGAGTACGCCATCGCCGGCTCCGTGCAGCATGGGGCGTCGACGCTCCCCGAGTCGGTGTACGACAAGTTCCCGTCGTCGGAGGCCGTGGAGATCCATCTCGCCACCGGCTTCCAGAACATGGTCCTCGATGCGCCGAGCCTGCCGCAGAAGATGAAGAATGAGATCCGCGACTTCTGCTTCCAGCACTGCATGGACGAGCGAAAGGCGGAGGAGAGCGACGAGCAGTTCGTCTACAAGACCCGCAAGAAGGCGGTCGGCCCGTTCAAGAAGCAGATGTGGACGATGGACAAGGCCGCCAAGGACCCCATCATCCAGTCACTGGAATCGAAGTTCGAGTTCCTGATGGAGAAGCTCGGGGTCTTCGGCACCCGCGAGATCGTGGAGAAGTGGGTCCCCATCTCCAGCTCCTCCCTGCCGGAGTACGCGGCCGCATCCGAAGAGCTCACCGCCTCGGCCACAGTCGACCCCAACGAAGGCGAGTGAGTGGACAAATGCGCGGTGGAGGGGCGTAGAAAATATGCGCTCGCAGCGCGGCAAGGCCCGCAGACACTGATTTGAAAACTGTTCTGCGGAACGGGCGAATGGCAGCCGCGGAGCGGCGTCATCTACGTAGCCCAGGGCGTGAGCCCTGGGACGATCGGCACAGAGGAATGAGCCGCGGAGCGGCGACATCTCGAAGGTCTCCA
>JBDSGC010000072.1:0-6270 GCA_039919215.1 Thermoanaerobaculia bacterium
GCGCCTTGTTGAACCGATGGATCTCGTCGATGAACACGATGGTTTTCGACCCACGGGTGGCTCGCCCTTTCCGGGCCTCTTCCATCAGAGTGCGGATGTCTTTGATGGAGGCGGAGGTGGCGGAAAAAGTGACGAATCGGGCTCGCGTGCTTTTCGCGATGATGCGCGCCAGAGTGGTCTTTCCCGATCCCGGCGGGCCCCAGAAAATCATGGAGGGGATCCGGTCGCTTTCGATGGCCGCGCGAAGAAACCGGCCCTCTCCCAGAAGCTCTTCCAGCCCCACGATGTCAGCCAGGGTGCCGGGGCGGACGCGCTCGGGCAGCGGCGCGTCTTCACGAGCGGTCGGTTGCGAGGCTGGGGCGTCGCCAAAAAGAGAGCCGGTCATATAGGGATCATGGAAGGATTCGTCGAAGGATGCGTGGATCGGGTCAGGGGATGAAGAGTCGGTCGCGATGCCGGGGATTGCACGCCGCCTGTTTCTGAATGCGGCTTTTCATCCGCAGAGCAGGCTGAAGTCGAGGTTGCCGCCGCTGAGGACGATTGCAGTCTTTTTGCCTGGATCAACCAAGCCGGCGAACAACGCAGCGATTCCCAATGCCCCGGTCGGCTCGATCACGAGCTTGGTGCGGTACATCGCAAATTTGACCGCTTCGAGAAGGACATGGTCACTCACGCTGACCACGTCGCGAACGCGCTCCCGGATGATGGCGAAGTTTCGCTGGCCGATGGCGAGCGTCCGAGCGCCGTCGGCAATGGTTTTCGGAGGATCGATGGTGACGATCGCCCCGCTCCGGAATGACTGCTCCCCATCATTGCCGGCCTTCGGTTCGACACCGAAGACGCCAATCGCGGGACGGAGAGAGGTCGCGGCGATGGCAACGCCCGAGAGGAGACCACCGCCGCCGAGGGGAACCAGGATGGTCTCCACCTCGGGCCACTCCTCAACGATCTCCAGCCCGACAGTGCCCGCGCCGGCGATGATTCGCTCGTCGTCGAACGGCGGGACGATGGCCGCCCCGCTTTTCCCGGCGATCTCCCGGGCCACGGTGTCGCGAGTGGCCGCGGTCACGCCGGCCGTCACCACCGTCGCACCGTAGGCCTGGGTGGCTGCGACCTTGGATGCCACGGAGCCCTCGGGCATGACGATGGTGGCCGGGATCCCGAGGGTTCGTGCCGCCAGCGCCACTCCCTGCGCGTGGTTTCCTGAGGAGAAGGCCACCACCCCGTACTGTCGAGACTTCTGATCGATCTGCAGCAGCGCGTTCATCGCTCCCCGTACCTTGAAGGATCCTGCGCGCTGCAGGTTCTCGCACTTCAGCCTGACCTCGACCCCCGCTTTTTCCGAAATCGACTGGTTGTGCAGAAGGGGAGTACGATGGACATATTGATGGATCCGGTCCGCGGCGGAGCGGATGTCGGCCAGGGTGACGGACGCAACGATATTTGAAGAAGACACCGTCCTAGTATAAACTCGGCAAAACAAACGAGGATCGGGGTTTCGCCGCATCGATCCTTCAGTAATCGGACAAGGTCACTTCGGGTTGGAGGTTGGGGTTATGTGGAGATGGGTTACCCGCGGCCTGATTCTCGCCATTCTGGCAAGCGCTCCGGCGCTCTACGCGCAGGATTTCATCGGGGCACTGGACACGCCTGACGCTTCCGTTACACAGTCAGGCGTTATCTTTTTCAAGGGATTCGCGCTCGATCCCGGTCAGATCTCCAAGATCTCGATCTACGTCGACAACCAGTTTGTCGCGAACGCGAATACCGGTCTGCCACGAATCGACGTGGTGGAGGCTTATCCGAACTATCCGGGGGTTCACAACACAGCCCCGGGGTTCCAGATCGGAGTGCTGGCCAGCCGCTTTCCTAACGGCCCGCATACGGTCGAAGCTCGCGTACTCCTTTCGAATGGCCAGGTGATCCTGCTGGGCCAGAGGACCGTGATCATCGACAACACGATCAACCAGGCCCCCTTCGGCCACCTGGACATCCCGGATGCCGGTGGGATCTACAACGCGAACGGCTCGTTCCCGGTGACCGGCTGGGCTGCGGACACCGACGGCGTGGGTCGCGTCGACGTGTACATGGACGGCGGCATCGTGCAGGGAGCCATCTACGGAGACGCCCGTCCCGATGTCGGCAATACGTTTCCGGACTTTCCGGGCGCGTTGTTCAGTGGATTCATCGCCAATGTCGACACCACCCGGCTGATTGACGGCGTGCATCTGCTGGAAGTGCGCGCTACCGACCGCCTCGGAGTCTCCAGCTTGATCGGACGGCGCCAGGTACAGACCTTCAATGAAGAGGGAAACCTCAAGCCCTTCGGCTTCGTCGATGAGCCGAAGCGCGACGCGGTCCTCTACGGGACCCGGTGCGGACTCATTCCCATCGTCTCGCCGGCGATCAACCCGCAATCGCACATCACACCGGTGCGCGGATGGGCTCTGGATCTGGGCACCCGCATCAACACTGGCCGGGTGGCTTACGCGGAGCTCATGATCGACGGGGTTCGTCAGTACTCGACCGACGATTGCTCCTTCAGCAACCTCTTCGGCAGCTACATCAATTGCTACGGGCTGCCTCGTTATGACGTGGAGCGCTTTTATCCGAACTATCCCGACGCTCCGCGCTCTGGCTACCTGTTCACCATGGACGTCGGCGCGCTGCTCGCGCTCGGAGTCCGGCCGGGCAATCACATCCTGAAGGTTCGCGTTGGCGATCAGCAGCAGACGTTCACCGAACTGCCTGGTCCTCAGGGCATCCCGGTGTTCTTCCAGTGCGCCGAGGATCGCGTCTTCTCCGCGATCGGCTTCATCGACATTCCCACGTCTTTCGATTACGTAAAGGGCAACGTCGTGTTCCAGGGCTGGGTGTTGTCGGAAACCGGTGCGCTGACAGCTTTGTCGATCATCGTCGACGGCGTGACCGTCGGTCAGGCCCAGCTCGGATATCCACGGCCCGACGTCGCCGAACAGTTCCCGTACCTGTTCAACAGTGCGAACTCCGGCTGGCGCTTCACGATGGACACGTCAAAATTGAGCAACGCCCGTCATCGGCTGACCGTACGAGCCATCAACGGACAGGGTCAGGGAACCGAGATCGGCTCGGTCGACTTCTACACGCAGAACCCGAATCCAGTTCCCTGAGAAGGTTTCTCCATGAAATCAGAAACGCCCGGCGCCCGCCGGGCGTTTTCGTTTTACCCTCTCGGTTCGAGTCTTGCTACGGATGAGGCACTGATGACGACACGAACGTTTTCTGAAGGGTTGAGTCATTTTGCGTCGCGGTTGCGGCGGACGTTTGGGAGCACCCCCGAGAGGGACGTGCCTCAGGTTCTCTGCGCGGACGACGACCCGGCGATCCGCGCGCTGTGCGCGGCGGCACTCTCGAAGGCGGGATACGGCATCGACGAAGCGACGAATGGGCGTGAGGTGCTGGAGAAAATCAAGAGCCACCGCTACGCGGCAATTCTTCTCGATCTATCGATGCCGTTTGTGCACGGGACCACCTTGCTTGCCGTGCTGGAGCGAGAACAGCCTGAATCGCTCTGTCGAGTGATCGTTCTGACTGGCGCACCCGAAGGCGTGCTGGAGGGCCTGAGCAAGTCGGTCTCCGCGGTGCTGCGGAAGCCAGTGGAACTCAATCGTCTGCTGAGCACCGTCAACGACTGTTGCTCCAACGACCAGACCGTCGTGAGCCGGTAGCTGAGGCAGGCCGGCACGGCCGGCGGCGTTGGTTCGCCAAGCGTCCGCCACGATTTTTGCCCCAGCCACGTTCGCTCGGCCGCCTTCGATTGCAATGACACGCGAACGCGTCACAGCGGCGGCACTGCGCGAGTCGCAGCGATCGATGAGGGAAACGGCACTGGGAGCCAGATCGAACACGAACTGTCGCAGCCGCGGGGCGGCGACATGCCGCAGAAAGACGCTCAATCGTCCCTACGGGACTGGCCTTTCTCGGTCACGATCAACCTGCTCAATCGTCCCCATGGGACTGAAAACGGACTCTCCTCCCAGGAGCCTGCGCGGCAGAACGACTTGGAGCGTGATCTTGGCGGAGCCTTGGGCAACCAGCGCCGCCGGCCGTGCCGGCCTAGAACAATTTCAGGAACACCACGTTGGCCACGAAGCCTTTCTGTGCGTTGCGCCCGACCATTCTCCCGAGATCCAGCCGCAATAGAGTTCCGTACGGGCCGACGGTCTGACCGGCCAGGCCGATTCCCTGAAAAGGTTCATTGCGGTAGCCCGCCAGTTTGTCCGTCAGCATTCCGTGATCGTAGAAAGCCTCCATGCGGATGGCGTTCGAAAAGACGAAACCGTACGAGAGATGGGCGATGATCGCTTTCTCCGCACGGACCGATCCCGATCGGATCCCATGAATGCGTCGCGTGCCGAAGAAACCGAGTTCATACTTCGAGAATCGGTCCAGACGCTGGCCCCCCAGGTAACTCACGTCGGCCCCGATCCGCTGGAACTTCGGAAGATAGAAGCTCTTCGCCAGCGACACTCCGTAGTCGGTGAAGCTCTTCTGGTCGGGGTTGTACTCGGAGAGAAAACCCCACGGTTTCCATGACGTGCGGCGACTGTAGGAGTACGAACCAGCGATGGTGTATCCATACCTCGCGTACTGAGCATCAATCGAAGGGCTGATGACGAAGGTATCGGCAGGCACGGCAAACGAGGGCGCGGTGTCTTCGCTTCGCTGGTAGGTAAGGTGCGAAACGCCCACCGATGCGTCGATCTTTCCGAATTGGAGGAAGGAGTGGCCGGCCCGCAGGCTGAGCGAAGCGGGGAGCGTCTTGACCGACTCGCCGAGCTGCTCCCGGCCGTTGCGGTACATGGCGTTGGTGGTGGGCACGGCGATCCCGAAAAAGTCGAGCCCGACGTTGGTTCGCGTGTTCGCCACGTTGGGGTTGGTGACGTTGGCGGCGACGATCACACCGGCGAAGAAGACATTCGCCTGGATGCCTTTGTGGAACAGATCGAAGTTGAAGTAGTCGATGCCTCCAAGCGGCACCACCGGATACTGCAGGCCGGCGTCGTGATGGATGCCGCCTAGAAGAAACTTCCGGGAAGTCTCAAACCCCTCCTTGACCACCCGTTCGCCGGTCGCGGTCTTCTCCAGGTACCGGAGCTCGCCTCTGGTCTCGCGAACCATTCGTGCGTCGGAGGCCGAGGCTTCCTTCAAACGCGCCTCGTACTCCTGCGGATCGATCCTGAAGTCGGTGAAGGTCGTAGAGCGCAGCACCACGCTGGCGCGTCCCGCGGCAGAGATCACCTGCTGAGCACCCACCTCGAGCGGCAACCAGAGGATTTCTCGAGGGTCGGTCGTAGCGACCTCCGCAGAGGTAAGCGGTGCGTGGGACTCGCGGGCGAAGGGCTGGAACGTCACGTTTTCCTCGTTGGAGAGGATCTCGCCTGCGAGATTGAGCTGAATCATCGACAGCTTGACGCGGGCCCAGGTGCGTTGGTCGACCCAGATTGTGCCTCGGTAGAGAGGCAGTCCGGCAGGTGCCTTCGCAGGAGGATCAAAGCGCACTTCGTAGGTTTTGTATCCGGCCACGCTGGTTTCGCGGATCAGCTGGTAGCGATACTCGTTGGTGAGATGAATATCGAGAGGCAGCTGCGTGACCTTCTCGGGCTGGATCAGAGGCAACTCGGGGATTTTCCCGTACTTCCACCGCACGCCGTTCAGGAAGAAGTCCTGCCAGACCCAGTCGGCACGGCCCTGAGGATCGGCGAAATAGTCTCCGGCAATGGCTGCTTCCACCGCTTCGCCACCCTGCATGGTGAAACGCAACTTGGTGGTATCGCGCGCGATGTAGCGCGGCTGAATGGAGTCCTGATACGACTTGTAGGCCTGGTGATTCCGGATGATTTCCTCGACGGTGATGCCGCGTTGGGTGGCTACGTCGAGGGCGTCTTTGGTGACATTCGCCTGCGGATTGTCGTTGTGCTCCACCGTCAGCGCGAACGGCTTGCGCACCGGCTGGATCCCGATCAGGAAGCGGCCGTTCTTCCTGCCAACATCGGTGATCTCCCGCTCTCCGCTGCCGTCGACCCTGCGTGGCCTGATGTAGAAATCACCGGGCAGGGAAGCGATGGTCGAGGCCCCGGCGTCTCCTCGGGGGATGACCACGGTTCGAAGATCCTCTCCACGGACGAAGGTGAGGACCGGGTCGGCCAGTCTGCTTCCCTTACTGTCCAGAGACTCGGCTCGCGAGCTGGGATCGAAAGCGTACTCACCGATCAGGGCGCGATCGAAGCT
>JBDSGC010000073.1:0-6214 GCA_039919215.1 Thermoanaerobaculia bacterium
AGTGACGCGTCCATCGAGCTCAGAGATCAGGTTGCGCAACAGATCGTGGGTCATCGGTCGCGGCGTGGTGACGTTCTCCAGTTGCAGTGCGATGGCATTGGCCTCGAAGATGCCGACCCAGATCGGAAGGAAGAACTTCTCGTCATCGTCTTTGAGTACGACGATGGGCGAGTTCGACACGGGGTCGAGCATGAGGCCTTTGATGAACATGGGAACCAGATCTGTCATGCGACGACCTCCCCGCGCAGCGTGTGATGCTGCGCTGATGCGATGCGGACACCCAGCATACTCCCCGGCGGCGTCAACAGATCGCCCGTGAAGTTCACCACCCAGTTGTCGTCCGTCCTCCCCGACAGCATGGCCGGGTCATGCCGGCTCGGACCTTCGACCAGAATGTCGAGGATACGACCGCGATATCCCTCCAGCCGCTGCCGCTTGGCCCGCTCGTGAATCTCGAAAAGGCGGTTCAGCCGTTCCGAGGCCACAGCATCGTCAACGGCGTCGCCCAGTCTCAACGCGGGTGTTCCCGGCCGCGGTGAGTACTTGAAGGCGTAGATGGAGCCGTAGTTCACCTCTTCCATCAGCGACAGCGTCTCCGCAAAGTCCTCTTCGGTCTCTCCTGGAAACCCGACGATGAAGTCGGTCGAGAAAAGCATCTCCGGGATGGCCCGGCAGATGCGAGCGACCGTCTCCAGATACTGCTCGCGCGTGTACAGCCGCTTCATCCTTCGGAGAACGCGTGAGGAGCCCGACTGCACCGGCAGATGCAGGTATCGGGAGATATTCAGACGGTCGCGCATCGCCGCGATCATGTCGTCGTCGACCTCGGCGGGATGGGAGGTCATGAAACGCAGCCGGGCCACGCCCTCCACCACGGCGGTCGCACGGAGCAGCGAGGCAAAGTTGTTTCCGGTCATCGGGCAGCGATAGGCGTTGACGGTCTGGCCCAGCAACTCGATCTCCGTGCGCCCGCTGGCCACTGCAGCCTGCACTTCTGCCACGACGTCGGTCATTGGACGGGAGACCTCGCGGCCGCGGGTGGTGGGGACGATGCAGAAGGTGCAGTTCTTGTTGCAGCCTTCGATGATGGTGACTTGCGCGCGCGTTGCCGAGGGGCGATCGACCGCCAGCGCGTCGTACCGGCGATCCTCCGGGAAGTCGATGGCCAGAGTTCTGCCGCCGTCCAGGATGGAGTCGAGATGGCCGACGTTTCCGGGACCCATGACGAAGTCGACCCAGGGAGCGCGTTTGAGGATGGCCTCCCCTTCCTGCTGTGCCACGCAGCCGCAGACACCGATCCGGGCCCCACCTTCCTTTAGCGCGCGAAGAACTCCCAGTCGCGAGAAGACCTTGTGCTCCGACTTCTCCCGGATGCTGCAGGTGTTGAGCAGAATCAGGCTGGCGCGTGTCTCGTCTTCAACGCGCCGGTACCCGCGCAACTTCAGGCTGCCGGAAAGACGCTGGCTGTCCAGATCGTTCATCTGGCAGCCCCAGGTTTCGATGAAGAAGGTGTTGGGCTCGACCGGCTCGGACGGCAGCGGGATGGGAAGACGCCGTTTGCTCATGGCCTGACGCCGACTGCGCGATCGTACACGTCGCGAGCGTCAGCGAGCTCTTTGCGGGCATCGTCCAGCTGACGTTTGGTCTGAAGGAACCGAGGCCCGATGGCGGAGTCGCGGTGGTTAGGATCAGCCTCGTTGTAATAGGACTGTTCGATCCGGGCCAGCTCTTTCTCCAGGCGCTTCACGCGGCTGTCCGCCTCGGATAGCTGCTTCTCGGCGGAGATGCGTGCCTTGCGGCTCTCATCCTGCAGCTCGAGCATCCCCTTCGAAGGTTCCGCCGGCTCCGCGACGACGTCAGCGCCGGGCTGGGGAGGCAGCACAACCAGTTTGCCCTTCGACCGTTTCACATCGGCGTTGGTGATCACCTTTCGCGGTTTCTTCTTTCGAGCACCACCGTTGTGTTTGGAGGCCTGAACCAGTGCGGAGTTCTTCGGCTGCACCGCTGCTGTCGAGGGGGCGGGCGGTTCGACGCCCAACAGCGCTGCGGAGCAGGCCAGCGTTGCAAACAGCGCCGTGTGGAGGATTCGTTTCATGGTTCCGACGTGCCTGTTCGTCCGTAACGATCCTCGAGACGGATGACGTCGTCGAGCTCGGGAGTGGAGACTTCCGCGACATCGGTGTCCTCGATGGCCAGCATGCGGTGAATGAGTCGCGGCGGAATGTGAAAGGCCTCGCCGGCTCGCAGGGGCACGATGCGCCGATCCCCATCGCTCTCGATGGTCAACTCCAGCTCTCCGCTGACAACGAAGAGCGTTTCCTCTTTTCTCTCGTGGTACTGCAGGCTGAGGCTGTGGCCCCGATCGATGTGCAGGATCTTGCCGACGTAGCGGTCGGTGTGGCCGAAGATGAGCTCGTAGCCCCAGGGCTTGGGAACCCTCTTCACTGCGCGATGACGAAACAGGTTCTCGGCACTCATGAATGCTCGTCGACCAATCCTTCCGGAAAGCGCATGGCCACGCTTTCGATGATGAATTCCTCAATTTCCTGTGCGGTGCGCTTCTGCAGAGCGATGTCCGCAATCCGCTTGCAGTCGCGGTAGCGCACCGTCCGCACGATGTTCTTGATGATCGGAATCGACGAGGGATTCATGGAGAAGACTTCCAGACCCAGCCCCAGGAGCACGATGGCGAAGACGGGGTCAGAGGCCATCTCGCCGCACAGGGACACCGGGATCCCCGCCCGCTTGCCGGCATCGATCACCCCTTTGATCAGGCGGAGAAGGGCCGGATGCAGAGGCTCGTAGAGGTAGCTGACGTTCTCGTTGGAGCGATCGATGGCCAGCGAGTACTGAATGAGGTCGTTCGTGCCGATGGCGAAGAAGTCCGCCTCCTGCGCGAGAAAGTCCGCGATGACCGCGGCGGAAGGAACCTCGATCATGATCCCGATTTTCAGCTCCCGGTCATAGGGCAGGCCCTCCGCATCGAGCTCCGCTTTGATCTCGCGCACCAGGGTCTTCACCTGCCGGAGCTCCTGCACTCCGGAGACGAGGGGAAACATGATTTTGATGTCGCCGTGCGCGGAGGCACGAAGAAGGGCGCGAAGCTGGGTGTGGAACATGTCCCGATGCTTCATACACAGCCGCAGTCCGCGCAGTCCCAGTACCGGGTTGTCTTCCTTGCTTCCCATGACTTCCCGGGCCAGCTTCTTTCCGCCGAGATCGAAGGTTCGGATGATGCAGGTGCTGGGGGCGAGCGCGGCGGCCAGACTCTTGTAGATCTCGAAATGCTCCTCTTCCGTGGGCAGGAGCGGGCTCTTGGAAATGTAGAGAAATTCGGACCGGTAGAGGCCGATCCCCTGGGCGCCGAAACGCACCGCGTCCTTCAACTCCTCCACCAGCTCGATGTTGGCCTGCAGCGTGATCGTTCGGCCATCGCGGGTCACCGCCTCGAGCTCGCGGTTGCCCAGCAGCTTGCGCTCCGCTTCTTCATGGCGAAGGACCCGCGCCTGATACTCGGCGATCATGGCCGGTGTGGGATTGACCACCAGGGTGCCTTCGTAGCCGTCGACGATGATCAGTTCGTCGTCCTCCACGATGCTGGTCAGTCGGGGGACGCCGATGATGGCCGGCATGAACAGAGACTTGGCGATGATCGAGGTATGGGAGGTGCGTCCGCCGGCCTGGGTGGCGAATCCGACAATGGGCCGCCGGTTGAACTGGATGGCGTCGGAGGGCGTGAGGTCCTCCGCCAGAATGATCACGTCGTGCGTGATTTCGGAGAGGTCGTGGTGGGAGGCTCCCTGCAGGTTGTTCTGGACCCGGGTGCCCACGTCCTTGACATCGACGGCCCGCTCGCGGAGGTAATGATCGTCGAAGCTTTCGAAGCGGGCCTGCAACTCCTCCTGCACTTCCGCGAGGGCCCACTCCGCGTTGACCTGCTCGAACTCGATCTTCTGGGCCACTTTGTCGGCGAAGGAGGGGTCGCTGACCATCATGGCGTGGGCTTCGAAGATGGAGGCATACTCCTCCCCCATCGAACGGCTCACTTTCTGTTTGAGGGTCAGCAGCTCATCGCGCGATTTGGCCAGCGCCTGGTGGAAGCGCTGCACCTCCGCTTCCACTTCTTCCTCGCGGATGGGCACGCGGTACACCGACGCTTCCCGGCGCTCCACAATCACGGCGCGGCCGATGGCGATGCCAGGCGACACCCCGATGCCCTTGTAGGTCCGGACGTCGCTGCGCGCATGCGCGGTCGGGGACCGTGCGCCCTGGGAAGTCATGCCGGCATTGTACCGGCTGGGAGTTCCGGTGAGGGCGCCATGAACGGAGCGGGCTTTCAGCCAGGAACGCCGGCGTGCGCGCTCACTCGCTCTCGTCGAAGCGGTTGGCCACCAGCGCTGCGATGCCGTCCACCGCCGCGGCTTCATCCTCGCCGTCCGCCTTGACGGTGATGACCGAACCCTTGCCCGCCGCCAGCAGAAGAATTCCAAGGATGGATTTGCCGTCCACTTCTTCCTGGCCCTTGCGGATCTTGATGTCCGACCGGAAGCGGGCGGCGACGTGAACCAGTTTGGCCGCAGCGCGCGCGTGCAGCCCAAGCTTGTTGATGATCTCCAGATCGCGTGTGGTCAACTCGTCACTCCCGCCACGCGCTCGGCGGAGAGGAGATCGGAGGCTACCCGGATCGCCTTGGAGCCCTTTTCGCTGATCACATGGGCCAGTGTGGCCACGTCCTTGGCCTCCTGCTGCAGCATGGCGAACTTCACGACCATGGGAAGGTTCACCCCGGTGACGATCTCGATCCTCCCCTTCTCCAGAAACGAGAGGCTGATGTTGCTGGGAGTGCCACCGAACATGTCGGTGAAGATGATGATGCCCTCGGTTCCCACGCGCTCGATGGCCAGACGGATTTTCTCCCGCGCTTCATCGACGGTGTCGGTCCATTCGAGCGGCACCGCCTCGATGATTCCCACTTCCCCTTCAATCTTCTGAGCTGCTTTCAACAGTTCGTACGCAAGATTTCCATGCGTGACGATCAGGGCACCAATCAAGGTCTACCTCCGCAGCGCGCCATCATAAGGGATCGATCTCGAATTTCCGCGGGTACGGCATTGCTCAGCGCTTGCAGTCCCGGTGCACGATTTCCACGGAGTAGCCGCGCTCGGCAAGCTCCGCTCCCAGCCTCTGCCCGATGGCAACCGAGCGATGCTTTCCCCCGGTGCAGCCGATGCCGATGGTGAGGTAGCTCTTCATCTCTTTCTGGTACTCCGGCAGCAGGTAGCCCACGAAATCGGACAACTTCCCGTAGAACCGGTCGTACTCCGGCTGGTTCTTGAGGTAGCTCACCACCTCCTCATCGAGTCCGGTCTTCGGCCTCAACTCCTCCACGAAATGAGGATTCGGCAGGAAGCGCACGTCGAAGAGCAGATCCACGCTGTAGGGCATGCTGTACTTGAAACCGAAGGTGATGATGGTGACCAGCATGGCCACTTTCTGATCCGGCAACTTGAAGCGGCGGATGACCTCCGCCTTCAGCTCATGCACCGAGAACTGGCTGGTGTCGAGGACCATGTGCGCCAGCGACTTGACCTCGGTCAGCGCGTCGCGCTCCGCCTGAATCGCTTCTTCGATCGGCCGGCCCTGCGCCAGCGGGTGCGGTCGCCGGGTTTCGGAGTAGCGACGGGCCAGCACTTCATTGGACGCCTCCAGAAACAGGAGGGCCACGTTGGGGACGAGCTTCTGGATCCGCTCGCGGTAGAACTCCGGAAAGATCGTTGCGAATTCATGGGTGCGGACATCCACGACCACCGCCACCTTGTTTGCGTTTTCGTGCGATCCGACTTCCTCCAGAAGCGGTTCGATGAGCTGGATGGGCAGGTTGTCGCAGCAGTAAAATCCGAGGTCCTCAAGCGTGGACTGCACGTAGCTCTTTCCGGAGCCGGAAAGGCCGCTGATGATGACGAGGTACTCCGGACGGCGCATGCGTGGAAGTGTATCGCGAGGCAAGCTCACCGAGGAGCCTGCGCGGCAGAACAATACCGAGCGAAACAGGACCAATAGGATTGATGGGACGAATGGGACCGAGCTCAATGGGTCCCTCTGTCCCGCCCTTTTAAGAAACCGTTAAATAGCGGTTGCGCACGCCCTCCCCGACGAGAGTCCTTCTCCCCGCACACGGGGAGAAGGTGCCGAAGGCGGATGAGGGGAACTCACG
>JBDSGC010000074.1:0-8908 GCA_039919215.1 Thermoanaerobaculia bacterium
CACCCCCTCTCGAGAGCGTGCGCCAAGTTGTCCTCGATGTCCCCGGTCAATGTCCTCGATGTCTCCGGTCAGTACCGGGAGAAGGTCCGCGAAGCGGGGATGAGGGGTCCCGCTCTTCGTGGTGTGAGGACCCCTCATCCGCCTTCGGCACCTTCTCCCCGTGTGTGCGGGGAGAAGGACTCTCGATGGGGGGCTCCCGTTTCTCCCGATCAATCGGTACGCCCGCGAGTGAAGGCGACTGAGGTGAAAATCGTGCCGGCCGCTTTGCGAACAACGCCGCGGCCGTGCCGGACACTACACTACGCAGCGATGAACCTTCCTCGGGCCATCGCATGGCGCTATCTCAAGCGGCCCACCGACGCGCTGGTGTCGGCGGTCGGATTCGTCTCCGTCCTCGGACTGGTGATCGGAGTGATGGCGCTGGTGATCTCCATGGCCCTCATGACGGGCTATCGACGCGATCTGCAGCGGAAGCTGCTGGGTGGGAACGCCGAGGTGTTCGTCTATTCGGTGGGTGGCCCCATCGCGGATACCAGGGGATTGCTGCAGCTGATCCGCGGCGTTCCGGGAATCAGCGAGGCGGCGCCGGTCCTGTTCCAGCACGCTCTGGTGACCACCGAGCGCAGCACCACCGGCGCGGAAGTGATGCTGAAGGGAATCGAGCCCGAACGCGCCCGGACCTCGCCGATGCTCGGCCGGATCGTCGGTCCGCGACGGAGATTCGACACAACGGAGGGCGAGCGGGGAGTGGCGGTGGGCCGATATCTGGCCACGCGACTGGGCGTGCAGGCCGGCTCGTCGATCAGCGTGACCGTGGCCAGCGGCGACGGCTCGTCCTTTCTTCCGCGCAGCGCATCGTTCGTAGTGACCAATGTATTCGACACCGGGTTCTACGAATTCGATGCGCGCTGGCTCTTTGTCGACCTGCACGAAGCGGAGCGATTGCTGGACGCGCCGGGCGCGGCGAATCTGATCGAGGTGAAACTGGTCGACGGCGCTGCGCTAGACAACGTCACCCGGGAGATCTCCCGGCGCACCGCGAATCGTTACTCCGTGAGCGACTGGCGGGACATGAACCGGCAGCTCTTCTCCATGCTCAAGATCCAGCAACTGGTGCTCTTCATCGTGATCGGGCTGATCGTGTTCGTTTCGACGTTCAACATCGTGTCCACGCTGATCATGACCGTCCACGAGAAGCGGAAAGAGATCGGGATCCTCGCTTCGATGGGGGCACAGTCCGGCCTGATCCGCGGAATCTTCCTCTGGTACGGCGCGCTGGTGGGCCTGGTGGGTACGCTGACCGGTGTGCTGCTGGGTGTGGCGGTGTGCTGGATCATCACCCGCTACCGGCTGGTGTCGTTTCCGCCGGAGATCGCCGAGGTCTACTTCGTGTCGTCGATTCCATTCGTGACGCGATGGTGGGACCTGTCGGTGATCACGCTGTTCTCGCTGCTGGTCTCCTTTCTGGCGACCATCGTGCCGTCGATGCGAGCGGCCAGGCTGCGGCCGGTGGAAGCTTTGCGGCACGGATAGGACGGCCTCGAAGGAACCAGCTCTGGGGAGATCGCGCTGCCTTCGGAGCGCGGCTGGAAGCCGACGCCTGGATCCTGCGAAGAATTCCAACCGTCATCCTGAACGGCGTGGGTGGCGGGCGGGAAGTGAAGGATCTGCAATCACGAGAGCCTTGCCTGGGACAGTTTCGTGATTGCAGATCCTTCGCCGTCTGCGCGGTTTCTAATGAACCGTGGTCCTCAGCGAGGAGAAATCGAACTCACGACGGCGACGTTGCAGATCCTTCGGCGTCTCCGCGCCTCAGGATGACGAAATCGTTCATCACGCCGTCATCGGCGCACCGCGCCGTTTCCCAGCTCAGGATGACGGACGGGGATTTCTTCACAAGCTGTCAGAATGCGCCACTGGGGCTCAGCGATTGCAACGCCCCGCGCATGAAAACGCGCACGCTCGGCTCTCAGGGTCTCACCGTCTCCGCCATCGGTTTGGGCTGCATGGGCATGTCGGAGTTCTACGGAACGCACGACGATCAGCAGTCCATCTCCACCATCCACCGGGCCCTGGACCTCGGGGTCACCCTGCTGGACACCGCCGACATGTACGGCCCCTTCACCAACGAGAAGCTGGTCGGCCGGGCCATCCGCGACCGTCGCGGTGGCGTGGTCCTGGCCACGAAGTTCGGCAACATGCGCGGTGAGGACGGCAGCTTCGGCGGCGTCAACGGCCGCCCCGAGTATGTCCGCAAATCCTGCGACGACTCACTCCAGCGCCTCGGCGTCGACACCATCGACCTTTACTACCAGCACCGCGTGGATGCCCAGACGCCGATTGAGGACACCGTCGGGGCCATGGCCGAACTGGTTCGCGCCGGCAAAGTCCGTTATCTCGGCTTGTCCGAAGCGGCGGCGAAAACGATCCGACGGGCGCACGCGGTCCATCCCATCAGCGCCCTGCAGACCGAGTATTCGTTGTGGACGCGCGACCCTGAGGACGAGATCCTGCCGCTGGTTCGGGAACTGAGAATCGGCTTCGTGGCCTACTCCCCCATCGGACGCGGCTTTCTCTCGGGAAGGATCAAGTCCATGGACGACCTCGAGGCGGGCGACTACCGTCGCGTCAATCCCCGATTCTTGGGAGAGAACTTCGCCAGGAATCTCGAGGTGGTCGCGAAGATCGAGGAGATCGCCGGCGAAAAGGGCGTGACTCCGGCGCAGCTCGCCATCGCCTGGGTGATGTCCCGCGGCAACGACATCGTTCCCATTCCCGGCAGCAGGAGCATCGGCCATCTCGAAGAGAACGTGAAAGCGGCCAGCATCGAGCTGTCACCGGAAGAGCTTCAGCGAATCGATGAAGTGGCACCCCACGGAGTCACCGCGGGCGACCGATACCCGGACATGTCCCGCGTGAACGTGTAGGCCGGCACGGCCGGCGGCGTGGTTCGCACAGCGTCCGCCACAACTTTCGCCGCAGGGCGTCCACTCGGGCGCCTTTGATTGCAGACGACACGCGAGCGCGTCATCCTCGACCTCGAGTGTCCTTCTCCCCGCACACGGGGAGAAGGTCCGCGAAGCGGGGATGAGGGGTCCTTCTTCATCGCGTGAGCACCCTCATCCGCCTTCGGCACCTTCTCCCCGTGCCCGGGGAGAAGGACTCTCGATGGAAGAGCATGTCTCCCGGAACGCGATCACGGTCTCGGGGCCGCGTTCTTGACGTAGCGCTCCAGCCACGTGTCCATTTCCCAGAGCATGTGCAGCACCGATTCGCGGGCTCGATAGCCGTGTGCTTCGTAGGGCAGCATGACCAGGCGGACCGTTGCCCCGAGTCCCTTGAGGGCGGCGTAGAGCCGATCGCTCTGGATGGGGAAGGTGCCGGTGTTGTTGTCCTCCATCCCGTGAATCATCAGGAGCGGGGTCTTGATCTTCTGCGCGTGGGTGAAGGGCGACATCTTCATGTACGTCTCCGACGCCTCCCAGAACGTCCGCTCCTCCGCCTGGAAACTGAACGGCGTGAGCGTGCGGTTGTACGCGCCGCTGCGGGCGATTCCCGCGCGGAACAGATTGCTGTGCGCGAGCAGATTCGCCGTCATGAAGGCGCCGTAGGAGTGACCTCCGATGGCCATGCGGTTTCGATCGCCCACCCCTCGCCGTACCAGCTCTTCCACGGCGGCCGTCGCTCCCGAAACCAGCTGTTCCACGTAGGTGTCGTTCGGTTCGGCCTTTCCTTCTCCGATGATCGGAATGCTGGGATCATCGAGGACGGCAAATCCGCGCGCCAGAAACGGCAGCGGCCCCATTGGACTGATGCGGATGAAACGGTACGGTGAGTCGGTGACCTGCGCGGCTGCGCTGGCGGTCTTGAATTCCTGCGGATAGGCCCACATCAGCACCGGCAGCGGACCGCTCTTCGGATCGTAGCCGGGAGGCAGGTAGAGAGTGCCGGAGAGCTGCAGCCCGTCGGCGCGCTTGTAGCGGATCAGCTCTTTGCTGGCCTTCGAAAGCTGAGGCGAAGGGTGCGAGAACTTCGTGAGTGCGGTCAGGCTCTTCCTACTGAGATCGCGCAGATAGAAGTTCGGCGGCTCGTTGACAGACTCGCGCCGCGTGAGCAACTGCTTGCCCTCGGCGTCGAGCACATCGACCACGTATTCGTAATTCGGCGCCTCGGATTGCCACAAGCGCGACTTTTTCCCGTTCTCCAGATTCAGCCGATCGAGGAAGGGGCGGTCACCTTCGGCCGAGGCCCCTGCGCCGGTCAGCAGAATCGAGCGTCCACCATCGACGATCTGCAGAACCGCCCGTCCCCAACGGTTGGGATGAACCACAGGCGAGCCGGGGTCGCTGTAGCGATCTTCGAACGAGCGGTCGACCAGAAGCTGCGCCTTCGAATCCGGCTTCGACGGATCGATCCTCCACGTTCGTGTCTTTCGATCCTTGAACCACGCCTCAGAGACGAGCGCGAGATCGTCCCGCCCCCACACCACATCTGCGAAACGCAGCGCGAGCTCAGCCAGCCTTGTGGGCGTCGCGGTGAAGGGAGCCTCGAGGGCGAACAAACGATCGCGCACCGCGGCTGCCACTCGAGGGTTGCCTTTGTCGCCTGCCTCGACCCAGTAAACCGTCGCCGGCTTGTCGTCGCGCCAACCGGCATCGCGAGGTCCCTCGGATGCCGCGCTGAAATCGGTGGGGATCGATTCGGCGAGCGGAAGGTCGGCCACCGAGCGCACCATCGTGCCGCTGCGATCCCAGACCTCCAGGCGGCGAGGGAAGCGTGACTCCGGAAGCGTGTAGGCAAAGGGGCGATGCACGGTTTCCGTCAACAGAAAGCGGCCATCGGGTGAAGGCTCGAAGCGAGTGATGCCGGCGGAACTGCCGACCGGCGTTGCGGTTCCATCGAGTGTGATCAGCATCGGTTGCGATTGCAGGTGATACTCGAAGAGCGCCGCGTCGGCTGGATTCTTCAGGAGGTCGGGATAGGTCCTGGCCGGCGTGGTCCTGCCGAGATTTTCCTGGATGACCGGGCCGGCGGCGACGGAGGAGACCGCAGGAGGCGTTCGTTGCGTTGTGGGGAGGGCTCGCACGGCAAGGGTCGCGCTGTCGGACATCCATTGATAGGGCCGGCTCGGGTAGACATTGTTGACGAGGACTGTTCCCACGCGATGGGCCGCGCGCGTGGCCATGGAGGCCGTCCACAATTCCAGTCCCCCTTCACCAGCGACGGTGAAGGCTACCGACTTTCCATCGGGGGACCAGGAGAGGTTGCGGATGTGCGCACCGGAGGGGAGGCCGCTTACCGCCTGTTCCTTCGCGCCGGTCACCGTCAGCAATCGCAGATTCCCAAAGTAGGTCGGGCGGGTCTGGTCGTGCTTGGACGGGTTGAACCGCAGGCCCGCCAGTTTGAGCTCGGGCTGCGAAAGATCGCCGAGGGTGAGCAGCGGAGCGGGATCGAGCAGCGCGATGCTGTTGCCGTTCGGACTCAACACTGCCAGGGGCGTCAGCGGCGCATCGGCGAGGGCGACGATCTCCGGCGGAGGGAGCCGGTAGACATCGACGTCCTGCGCGAAGCCCGCGAATGCAACAAAGAGGGCGAGAAAACCGATCGGGAGAGTGCGTGGCAAGGAAGCCTCCTGGTGTGGTTCAGATCGTCAAGTTGACGGGTAGCGGGCGAGAGTTTGCCATAGACCCGAACTGCGGAACGCGACGGTCCTCCGGGAAGCCAGACCTTTTCGATTCGGAAACCCCCTTCTTGACTTCGACTCAAGCGACCCGTAGCCTTTCCCTTCACCACAAATAATGCTGTCTCGCACCATCGAGAAGGAGCCAGGATGAGATTTCAGAAACCACTGTTGGCGGTCGCAGGTCTGCTGTCAGGCATGGCTGTGGTTTCGTGCAGCCACGTCGTCACACCAGCGGCACGGGAAGGGCGTATCGATCGGTTCGAGGGTCGGGAGCGTGCCCGCGGAAAGGTCGGCAATCCAGGCGACGAGACGCACGAGTCGCAGGTCGGTGCCGAGCAGTTCGCCGAAGCGCGCACCTCCCCGGGGATCGTCCTGCCGGGCGCGTACTCGGCTGCCTTCACCTCGTTGCAGGCGCTGCCGGTCTATGGAAAAGAGAGCTGGCGTGAAGTGACCAATCGCCCGTATGACTCCGATGATTCGCGCTATCGCGATCCGTGGTTCTCGAATTCGAGCGGCGGTTCGGGTCTGGTGGCCGGTAGGATCACCGGGCTGGCTGCCGATGGCTCCTATGTCTACGCGGGCGGCGCGAATGGCGGTGTGTTCCGCTCCTCGGACGCCGGTGCGAACTGGACGCCGTTGACAGACGGCTTGCCGACGCTTTCGGTCGGCGATGTCGAGCTGGCTCCCGATGGTGCGCTGTGGCTGGCCACCGGCGAGGGCAACACCGGCGCGACGTCGTACGTTGGCTCGGGCGTTTACCGCCTGAGCGCGCCTCGCAGCGGCGTCTTCACCACGAGTTCCCGAGTGGGCGGGACGGAGCTGGAGAGCACCTTCATCAACCAGATCAAATTCGACACCGTCGGGAACGTCTACGCCGCAACGTCCCGCGGCGTGTGGAAGCACTCCGCCACTTCTTCGATCGGTTCCTGGACCCGCGTTCTTTACCCCGTCGCCGATCCCATCGTGAACGGTGTCTCCCGGCCCGATCTGCAGTCGCCGTACAACAACATCTGCAATGACGTGGCGATCTCGCCGCTGTCCGGCGGCCAGCGCGTCATCGCCAACTGCGCATGGCGCGGGGGAGCGAGCTACAACGGCTTCTACCTGTCGACCGATGGCGGCAACTCCTTCGCGCTGATCAATCCGACGGGCGCGCTGAACGCGCAGGACATCGGCAACACGGAGTTCGCCTACTCCGCGGATGGGTCGCATCTCTACGCTGTGGTGGAGTCGATTAACCGCTACACCAATACCGCAAACACAGTCCTCGGAGGCATTTTTGATTCCCCGGGAGGCGACGTCACCGGGCCGTGGAACAAGATCGCCGACTCGCAGAAGCTGGCGGGATCGGGATCGGCACTCAAGCTCTACGCCGGATACCGTCCCGGCGTTCAGGCCTGGTACAACAACTTCATCCTGGTCGATCCTGCCGACGCGAAGCACCTGTTCGTCGGTCTCGAAGAGGTCTACGAAACGAAAAACGCCGGTGTGCAGTGGCAGACCATCGGACCCTACTGGAACTTCGAGTTTCCCTGCTGGTCGCTCTTCGACGCCCAGAACACCTGCGCGCCGACCACGCACTCCGACCAGCACTCCGTGGCCATCTCCGGCGGCAAGCTCTACGTCGGAAATGACGGGGGCGTCTACACCCGAAATCTCGATGGCAGCAGCCAGTGGAAGAGTCTCAACGCAAACCTGCGCACCCTGCAGTATTACGGTGTGGGCGTGGGCAAGGTGCCCGGCGGAGTGGCGGTTGCCGGCGGCCTGCAGGACAACGGCGGCTCGTTGCTGTTGCCTGAGGACCTGAGCGGTAACGGAAAGATGGGATCTCCGTTCGGTGGCGATGGCGGCGCGATCCTGGTAGATCCCGACGACGGCTGCAAGATCCTGGATGAGTATGTCTTCCTCGACCTCTGGGTGACCACGAACTGCGGTCGCTCCGACGGCACGACGCATGCGATCAAGGATGTCGCACCTCCCGACGTCAATGCGCGCTTCATCGCGCCGTTCATCGCCGATGAGGCGAACAAGAACCACTGGGTCGCTGGCGGCCAGCACGTCTGGACCTTCGACCGCGGCTTCGCCATCCAGAGCGGTGCAGACTGGCGCAACGCATTCGATCAGGGCTCCGGCCACAACACCACGTCGCTGGCCAGCCGCAATGACGTCGTGTGGGCTGGCTGGTGCGGCCCCTGTAACAACCGAGGATTCACCCGTGGCATCTCCACCAATGCGGGCGGTGCGTGGTCGCAGCTGGCGCTTCCGGCGGAACTGCCCAACCGTTACATCTCTGGTCTGGCCATCGATCCTGCGGACGCAAGCGGCCGCACGGCCTACGTCGCCTTCAACGGCTTCTCCCGCACCTGGACCGAAGGGCCCGGCGCGGGCATTGGACACATCTGGAAGACCACGGACGCCGGCGCGACCTGGTCGGACGTCAGCGGCAACTTCCCCGACATCCCGGCGGACGACATCGTGATCCGCGCCGGCAAGCTGGTGGTGGGCACCGATCTCGGAACGCTCATCTCCATCGACGGCGGGGCGCACTGGTCGCGGCTGGGACCAAATCTTCCGTACACCACGGTGATGGATCTGAGCGTGGGGCCGGACGGCCGGTTGTACGCCGCGACCCACGGCCGCGGCATCTGGTCGATCACCGCTCCGTAAGTCTCACCGATCGCAAGAACAAAAGGACGCACTTCGGTGCGTCCTTTTTTGTTGGCGGGAGAAC
The DNA here is from genome assembly GCA_039919215.1 of Thermoanaerobaculia bacterium. Taxonomy (GTDB): domain Bacteria; phylum Acidobacteriota; class Thermoanaerobaculia; order Gp7-AA8; family Gp7-AA8; genus JBDSGC01. The sequence continues at coordinate 8,415 of JBDSGC010000074.1, forward strand.
GTCGGGCCTGGGAGCCCGCGCGGCACAACTTTCCGCAGCGTGATCTTGTCGGAGCCTTGGGCAACCAGCGCCGCCGGCCGTGCCGGCCCAGTCTTGTCCGCGCGCTCGAAGTGTTATCCCGGCTCGGCCGTGGCCACCGGTTCGTCGTCCCGTTGTCGTAGTTTCGGGAGCAGCCCGATCACGCTTCCAGCGATGATCAGTGCGCCGCCGGCGGCGGTACGCCAGGTGACCGGCTCGTGCAGAACCAGCACCCCGAGGAGCACGGCGAAAGGCACGTTGGCGTAGTAGATGATGCTGGCCAGCGCAGGGGAGAGGTCGGTGGTCACGCGCACCCAGAGCGTGTGGGCCACCAGCGTCGCGGCGATGGCCAGGAACCACAGGCCGGCCCAGTCCTTTGCCGTGAGACTCCAGCGGCTCTGCGGTAGAAACATTGCGAAGCAGAGCAATGCCACGCCGAACTGAACGAACGTTCGCAGCGAGGTGGGAACGGCAGC
>JBDSGC010000075.1:0-9268 GCA_039919215.1 Thermoanaerobaculia bacterium
ATTGCAGAGGTGAGGTCGTCGCCATTCGCCTCCAGGCGGATTCCGCTTCGATAGAGAAGTTTTCCCTCGTCGTTCGGACTCTTGGACAGCCGGCTCCAGATGACCACGCCATGCACGCTCACCGCAACGTCGCCCCGCTTGAACCAGAGCCGGCTGCGCGTTGCCAGCCGCAGCGGCTGCGGATGTTCGATCTGCATCCCCTGCTGCGAGATGTCCAGTACGCGGATGGCCGCGGCGCCGAAACTCCCGCCCAGCGCTTCCTTCACGACGTACCGCTCCTCGAGCCGTAGTTCTCTAATCTCTGTCATTCGCGGTTCACGGATGTGCCCGTCAGTCTACCGCCTCCTCCACATAGGGCGCGAGCGTGGTCCGGAGAAACTCGGGCACCGCTGTGGGCTTGAACTCTCCTTTCTTCACCGCCACCAGGATGTACTTGCCAGTGGCCACCACCAGTTCGGGATCCGCGCTGCGCCGCACCTCGAACTTCAGATGGATCGAACTGTTGCCGATTTTTCCGAAAAAGGCCTGCACCGTCAGCAGCTCGTCCAGCGTCACCGGGTGGAAGAAGTCGCACTCCACGTGTACCCGGGGCAGCCAGAGCCCCAGCTCATCGAACAAATGCCGGTAGGACAACCCGCACGACCGAAACAGTTCCACCTCGGCCAGCCCGAAAAACCGCAGGTACGCCTGATAGTTGATGATGCCGGCCGCATCGATGTCTTCCCACCGAACATATTCAGAGACAGAGAACCTCATATCGTTAGAATTCTAGCCTCCATGCCGCGGCCTGCCTCGATTCATGAAAAGGAGCAACCAATGAAGACTCCGGTTCTGAGTGTCACTCTCCTGATGTTGGTCACTTCGCTCATGGCCGCCGAGACTCCCGCGCCGGTCACCGTCCTCCGCGCCGCGCGTCTCATCGACGGGCGGGCAACGGCCCCGGTCTCGCCCGGCATGGTGGTCGTCCGCGGCAATCGGATCGAGTCGCTCGCCGGACCGATTCCCGCCGGTGCACAGGTCATCGACCTCGGAGACATGACTCTCATGCCCGGGCTGATCGACGCGCATGTGCACATGCTCCTCCAGGGAGATATCACTGCGGAGGAATACGACGTCCAGCTCTTCAAGGAATCGCTGCCGTACCGGGCCTTGCGCGCCAGCCGCGCCGCGCGCATCGCGCTCAGCCATGGGTTCACCACCGTCCGCGACCTGGAGACCGAGGGAGCGATGTACACCGACGTCGATGTGAAGCGCGCCATCAACAACGGCGTGATCGATGGACCTCGCATGGTGGTCTCTACTCGCGCGATGTCGATCACCGGCGGCTACGGCCCCACCGGATACTCGCCGGAAGTCACTTATCCCATGGGCGTGCAGCTCGTCGATGGAGTCGAGGGCGCCAGGAAAGCAGTCCGGGAGCAGATCGCTCACGGCGCCGACTGGATCAAGGTCTACGCCGATCGAGCGTACTTTGTGGCGAAAGACGGCTCGCTGTCGTCGACCCCGACGTTCACAGCCGAGGAGATGAAGGCCATCGTCGACGAATCGCATCGCCTCCGGCACAAAGTGGCCGCCCATGCCATGGCTCGCCCCGGGCTGGAGAACGCGCTGAACGCCGGCGTGGACTCCATCGAGCACGGCGTGGCGATCCCCGACGATCTGCTGGATGTGATGATCGCCAAAGGCGTCTTCCTCTGCCCCACTCTGACGGTCACGGAATACGTTGCTCCCGGCCGCACAGCCGCCGGAGCGCCGATCTGGGGAAAGATGCTGCAGTTCCACCGTGACTCCTTCCAACGAGCGGTGCGCAAAGGCGTGAAGATCGCCTTCGGCACCGACGCTGGCGGTTTCTCCTGGGACGCCATCAACCAGGCGAAAGAATTCGAGTACGAGACGCGCTACGGAATGACTCCCATGCAGGCTATCCAGTCGGCCACCCGCGCCGCAGCCGAGCTCCTCGACATGTCCGACCGCGTCGGAACCATCGAACCCGGCAAGTTCGCCGATCTGGTAGCCGTCCCGGGAGATCCGCTGCGAGACATCAGTGCCATGGAGAGGGTCAGCTTCGTCATGAAGGACGGAGTGGTGTACCGCAAGCCGTAAAGGGACTGGTGGAGTGTATTGGTTGAATCGGCACCATATTTCGGAGGCTGTGAAGCAATCGCGGGTTTTAGGAACACCGGCGGGAACCTACTCCGAAGACGGGCTGCCCAGCACTTCAGTGCTGGGTTGAGTGGAACCGAGAAAAGGCGAGTCCCTTGGGGACGATTGAGCAACTCCCGAAGGCGATGTCGCCGCTCCGCGGCTTCCTGAGGTTCGCGTCTTGGAACCCAGCGCTGACGCGCTGGGCTACCTAGATTCCGCCGCTCCGCGGCTTCGGCCAGGAGCGTGTTCGCGGCAGGAAGTCCTGGGGCGTGATCTTGGCGGAGCCTAGGCCAACCAGCGCCGCTGGCCGTGCCGGCGCGTTAACCAAACTTCTCTCCGTCCGTATCAGCTCCAGTTCCACAACGGAGGGTGTCTCATGGAAGGCTTCGTGTTCCTCATTCCGATCGTCATCTCGACCGGGTTTTTCATCCTGGTCGCGTTCATCGTCTGGGCCGGCGTTCATGCCCGCAACCGGCGCTCGCAGCTGCAGGCGGACGTCCAGACCCGGCTCATCGACAAGTTCGGCTCCGCGCCTGAGCTGGTCGCCTTTCTCCACTCCGATTCCGGCCACCAGTTCATGTCCGGAGTGGAGAAGATGCCTCAGCTGGTGGCTCGCGACCGCGTGGTCTCCGGCTTTCGACGCGCCATCCTGCTTCTCTTCCTCGGCTTCGCCTTCCTTCTCCTTCGTGCGGTTGTGGGAGGCGAAGGCTGGCTCATTGGCGGCATGATCCTCACTGCGCTCGGTGCGGCGTTTCTGGTCTCCACCTGGGCGTCCATGAAGATGTCCCGCTCCTTCGGCTTGATGGATGACTCTCCGTCGAGGAACCCGTCGCCCGATCCTGAGGTCAGCCTCACCCGCTGATGCAACCATGTTCGCCGAGGGCACATTGATCGCGCCGGTCTTCGCTGGGACCGCAGTGAGCAGCCACGGACGGCCTCCCGGGCCTCCCCTGGACGAGGCTCGCTTCGAGGTCTTCTACCGCAGAAACTCGGGAAAGATCTGGGCCTACATCTATCGGATGACGGGCGACGCCACCACCGCGGACGACCTGCTCCAGAAGACGTTCTACCGTTTCATCCGGAGCAACCCGACGCTGGCGGACGAAGATCATCTGCGCCGCTACGTCTACAAAACGGCCACCAACCTGGTGTTCGATCATTTCCGCGAAGTAAAACGCGATCGCGAGCATGCGGCCTTCGAGGCTCCGGCGGAACAATCCCGAGCCGACCAGGGCGAGCTCCGTCACGACATGATGCGTGTCTTCGCACAGCTCAAGCCGCAGGAGCGCGCCTTGCTCTGGCTGGCGCACGTGGAAGGGTCGTCGCACGAAGAGATCGGCGACGCCCTCGGCGTGAAAACCAAGAGCGTGAAGGTGATGCTCTTCCGCGCGCGCAAGCGGCTCGGTGAGCTCCTCACTGCGAAGGGTCTGGCTCCACAGGGGGCGCGATGAGCGACGCCTGCCCTCGGGAGCCTGACGTTCTGCACGCCGCAAGCACCGGGGCATGGAGCCAGGCCACCCGCGATCATCTGATGCATTGCGCCGATTGCTCCGCGGCCGCGGAAACCGCGTCCTGGATGTCCTCGCTGGCAGCGACCACCACGCCCGCAACGTCCCTGCCGGATCCCGCAGTTCTCTGGTTGAAGGCGAAGCTGCTCCATTCGAGTGCCGCAGCGCAGCGCGCTGCCCTGCCCATCACCCGTATCCAGGTCGCCGCTTACCTCATCGTCGCAGCCGGCTGGGCAGCATTGCTCAGTTGGAAGTGGAGCGCTCTCCGCGCCCTGATCAATACCTTCGCCCCGACCCACTTCATCCTCGGAGCGGCTGGCGCTGAGACCACAGCCTCGCTCTCACTCACCGTCTTCGCCGTCGTGATCATCCTCTCCTGCGGCACCGTCGGTCTGGCCATGCACACCATCCTCGCCGAAGAGTGAACTCTGGCAGAGCGAGGGAATGGATAGAGCCGCGAACCTCCCCATCGAGTGTCCTTCTCCCCGCACACGGGGAGAAGGTCCGCGAAGCGGGGATGAGGGGTCCTGCTTCATCGCGTGAGTTCCCCTCATCCGCCTTCGGCACCTTCTCCCCGTGCCCGGGGAGAAGGACTCTCGATGGAGGAGAGCGGCGCTCACGGTGACGTTGCAAAGCCAGCCCTCACCGCGATCCCCAGATCAGGATCCGCTTGAACGTGTAGAAGTGATTCTCGCCCTCACCGATCTCCGCCAGCAGCCGCCGTGAATACTCGTCGACGAAATCTGCGAATCGATCGGGGCCCAGCGGCTCGCGGTATTCCGTCAACGTTGAGCCCTTGACCCACTCCACCACGTCTCTGGCCGAAGGAAGCAGGTGGCCGTAAACCTGAACCCGCACATGCTGACGGGTCATGCCTGCGGAGTGGAGGATGTGTGCGTACCGCTCGACCGGCAGGATGTCGGCTCGATGGGGTGTCAGCCCGAATGCGGCAGCCACCTCGCGGGCTACCCGATGCGAAGGATGATCGTCGTTCCAGGGCATCTGCACGGCAAGCTGTCCGCGCGATCCGAGGTACGAGATCAATCGCGGGAACAGCCGCTCATGATCGGGAATCCAATGCAGGGCGGCATTGGAAAACAACAGGTCGAGACCGCTGCCTGTGAAACTGGCGATGTCGCCCTGCTGAAAATGAAGCGACGGAGATGTGTGCGCACCTGCCTTCGCCAGCATTTCCGAAGACCTGTCGATTCCTGTCGTTTCGCTGGCGCCCAGCGTGTCGTGGAGCAACCGGGTCAGCGATCCCGTCCCGCACCCGAGGTCGACGACGCGCATGTGGGGACGCGGCTCGATCAACGTCGCGAGATCGTGGAACGGCTGGGCACGTTCCTTCTCGAATCGCTGGTATTGCTCCGGGCTCCACATCTGGATGACTACTCCAGCATCCCGGCGCGAAGAATCTCGGCAATCTCGTGGACGATCTGCACCGAGTCTTTTCCAAAGGGCTCAGGAACGTTGAACAGGATCTCGATCGAAAAGTAATTGAAGAAGATGCGGGACGTCAGCAGCACCGCGGAGATGGGTGTGACCGTCGGCTTCATTCGCCCCTTCATTTCCTCGAGGGCCTCCTCACCGAGAAGGCCGGCATATCGCGATGCCAGATCGCCATAGAACTTGCGGATGTGCGTTCCATCGAACTCGATCACGTCGACGTAGATGAGCGCGATGTACTGACGGTATTCGCGCACGCTGTCGCGGGCGGCCAGCCCAAGCTCCTCAATGTTGTCCGGGAACCGCCCAGCGCCCAGCGCGCGCGTGAACGGGTAGCGCTTGGTCTCCGTGATCTTCCAGAACTCCTCGAGCAGGCTGCGGAAGATCGCTTCTTTGTCGGGAAAGTGGTGATACACGTTTCCCGTAGAGATCCCCGCCTCATTGGCGATGTCGCGGACGGTCGTTCCCCGATAGCCTCGGTGGGAAAACAGCTGCAGGGCAACATCGAGGACCTGACGGCGACGGCGCTCCGACTTTTCCTCTCGCTGCATCGTGGTGGCGAAGGCTACGCGGAGCGCGAGCAACCGTCAACGCTCGAAGTCCCCATCCGCACTCCGCTCCGTGTCTCTGAAATCACCGGGACATGGTTACCCTTAGTGCAGGGAATAGGTAACACTCACGTCGCTCGCGAGGGGCACGCGTCAATACCTCGACGTTTCCTAAACTTGGAATGACACAACTCGGCGAGCATTCTCATCGCGAGTGTCCTTCTCCCCGCACACGGGGAGAAGGTGCCAAAGGCGGATGAGGGGCGCTCACGCTACGAAGTAGGACCCCTCATCCCCGCTTCGCGGACCTTCTCCCCGCTGCGGCGGTGAGAAGGAACTCGATTGCCAGGGCCCCCTCGTTTCGACGGTGCAGATCCTTCGCCGTATGCGCCACTCGGGATTCATGAATGGAAGCTAGAATCCTCCGATCATGAACGAGTCGATCCGCAACGTCTCTGATACCGCAGTGTGGGTGGCCATGTATCGGGCCCGCGAGACGGATCGCCCCGAAGGCCTGTTCCACGATCCCTATGCACGGCGCCTGGCAGGCGAGCGCGGCGAAGAGATTGCCAGGCAGTTCAAAAGTCAGGACCGCGCCGACTGGGCCTACATCATCCGCACGTATCTGTTCGACGAGTTCGTTCGGGAAAAGCTGGCGGAGGGCGTCGACCTGGTGATCAACCTCGCCGCCGGTCTCGACGCGCGACCCTATCGCATGGACCTCCCTTCCTCCCTGCGCTGGGTGGAAGTCGACCTGCCCGACATCCTCGACTACAAGGAGTGGATCCTCCGTGACGACAAGCCGAAGTGCCAACTGGAACGCGTAGCCTGCGATCTCGCGGATGCTGCGGCGCGGCGCGCCCTGTTCCAGCAACTCGCCACCGGCTCGAAGAAAGCACTCATCCTCTCCGAGGGCCTCCTCATCTACCTCGGCGAGGAAAACGCTCGGGCCCTGGCGGAGGACCTTTCTGCGCAGAAGACTTTCCGCTGGTGGGTCTTCGACATCGCCAATCCCGGACTGTTGAAGATGCTGAACAAGCAGGTGGGCAAGGTGCTCGCCGCCGCCAACGCTCCGCTGCTCTTCGCACCACCCGAGGGCCCATGGTTCTTTGAGCCACTCGGATGGCGCGTCGTGAATGTATGCGGATCGCTCAAACACGCCGCGAAGCATCTCAAGCTTCGCTTCTTCTTCCGGCTCTTCGCTCTCCTCCCCGAGAAGCTTCCACCACGCAAAGGGGTGTGGGCGGGAATCTGTCTGCTGGAGAACACGAAGAGCAGCCGCCCTGACTAACGGCCACGCCTTCTAATGACACACCCCGCGCCCCCTCTCACAATCGAGTTCCTTCTCCCAGCCGCAGCGGGGAGAAGGTGGCCGAAGGCCGGATGAGGGTCCCACATGAGTGCAACAGAGACCCCTCACCCCCGCTTCGCGGACCCTCTCCCCGCTGTGGCGGGGAGAGGGAACTCGCGTGAGGATGTCCTTGAATCTCAACAACGCGCCTCTCCCTGTTTCCTCGTTTCAGGAGGACGGTCGGTAGATTTCTTCACAACCTCTGACTGAAGGCTCCCGCCGGGAGGAATGCCGGGTCCACAAACTCTCGCGCAGAACGCAAAGGGCGGCCACGCGGGCCGCCCTTTCGATGAGTCCGTGCAGGAGAGCGTTACGAGCAGCCGCTGGTGCTGCCGCAGTTGAGGCATTTGTAGCAGGCCCCGTTGCGGATCATGATCGACCCGCAGTCGCTGCAGCTCGGAGCGTCCTGTTGGTAGAGGATCGGGGCGCCGCTCTTCGGGGAGTTCGGGGTGTCGGCGTTGCGGGCCGGCAGGACCACCGAGGCTGGTTTCATGGAGGCGAGGAACTGCTTGTCGTCTTTGTTCAGCGGGGCGATGTTGGCGTTCGGCGTGGCGGTCGTCGATGAGGGAGACATGGTCGACGAGTAGGCGGTGGCGGTCGGAGCGGGAACCAGCGAGAGCGCCGGTGCGCTGTATCCGGTCGGAATCTCGTCGCGCAGGATGACGCCGGCGTGCTCCTGGCTGTCGCGGTCCAGGAACTTGATGGCCAGCCATTTGAAGATGTAATCCATGATCGACTTGGTCATGGGGATCTCGGGATTCTTGGTGAAGCCCGACGGCTCGAAGCGCGTGTGCGTGAACTTGTCGACCAGCAGCTGCAGCGGAACGCCGTGCTGCAGCGCCAGGCTGGTCATGGTGGCGAAGGAGTCCATCAGGCCGGAGATGGTGGAGCCTTCCTTGGCCATGGTGATGAAGATCTCGCCGGCCGAGCCGTCCTCGTACTTGCCAACGGTGATGTAGCCCTCGTGGCCGCCAATGGAGAACTTGTGCGTGATCGACTCGCGCTCATCGGGAAGCTTGCGGCGCACTGCCGTCGGCGCCACGCCCAGCTCCGCCAGAGCGCCGCTCTTGTCTTTCGTCGTGGAGAGCGGCTGCGAGCGCTTGCATCCGTCGCGATACACGGCCACCGCTTTCAGTCCGAGCTTCCACGCTTCGACGTAGGCGCCTTCGATCTCCTCGACCGTGGCGTTGGGCGGCATGTTGATGGTCTTGGAGATGGCGCCGCTGATGAACGGCTGCACCGCTCCCATCATCTTGAGGTGCCCGAGGTAATGGATGGAGCGGGTGCCGTTGGCCGGCTTGAAGGCGCAATCGAAGACCGGCAGATGCTCGCTGAGCAGATGCGGTGAGCCTTCGATGGTGTCGTTCTCATCGATGTACTGGATGATCTCGTGGATCTGCTTCATGTCGTAGCCGAGGCGCTTGAGCGCGGTGGGCACGGTCTGGTTGACCAGCTTGAGCATGCCGCCGCCGACCAGCTTCTTGTACTTCACCAGAGCGATGTCGGGCTCGATGCCGGTGGTGTCGCAATCCATCATGAAGGCGATGGTGCCGGTGGGCGCGAGCACGGAGATCTGCGCGTTGCGGTAGCCATGCTGCTGGCCGAGGGCGTAGGCCTCATCCCAGACTTTGGTGGCGGCATCGGCCAGATCGGCAGGAAGCGGGCGGGTGTTGATGCGGTAGGCGGCGCGGCGATGCTTGTCGATCACGCGGAGAAACGGCTCTTCGTTGACGGCGTAGCCTTCGAACGGGCCGATCTTCGCGGCGATGCGCGACGACTGCGCGTACGACTCGCCGGAGAGGATGGAGGTCATCGCCGCGGCGAACTCGCGACCTTCGTCGGAGTCGTACGGCAGTCCGCGGGCCATCAGCAGCGCGCCGAGGTTGGCGTAGCCGATGCCAAGCGGGCGGAAGGCGTGCGAGTTCTTCTCGATGGCGGGCGTCGGGTATGACGCGAAGTCGACGGTGATCTCCTGCGCGGTGATGATGATGCGCAGCGCGTGGCGGTAGGCCTCCACGTCGAAGCCGGTGGCCTCGTTGTAGAAGCGCATCAGGTTCAGCGAGGCCAGGTTGCAGGCGGAGTCGTCGAGGAACATGTACTCCGAGCAGGGATTCGAGGCGTTGATGCGCGCCGTGTTCGGCGAGGTGTGCCAGTCGTTGACCGTGGTATCGAACTGCATGCCGGGATCGCCGCACAGATGCGCCGACTCCGCCATCTTCCGCATCAGGTCGCGCGCCTTGAACGTGCCCATGATCTGGTTCTTGTCG
>JBDSGC010000076.1:0-2659 GCA_039919215.1 Thermoanaerobaculia bacterium
GGCCGAGCGCAAGCAGCGGCATTGCCATGTAGATGCCGGAGATGAATCGGGTGGAGCGCATGGCATCGACCCGCTCCATCCGTTCACGGCCTCGCTCTTCCTGTCCACCGCTGGCCAGCGAGTGTGCAGAGAACGCGAGCAGATGTGCCGATTCCGGGAACGCTTCGATCAGCCGGTCGTAGATCTGCCAGGCAGAGGGACGTTCGTCGAGCAGGTCGAGTGTGAGGACCTTTCCGAGAAGGGCGCCTTCGTAGTGGGGATCGAGCTCCAGCACTTCGTCATAGATGTCCATGGCCACGCGGAAGTCGCGCCGGAGGTAACTGACCAGCCCGCGATTCGTTCCGATGATGAGCGAGAGGGGGTCCAGCCCGGCCGCACGCTCCATGTGCTGCCTTGCTTCCTCGTGTCTTCCGCGACGGCTGAGATGCAGCGCGTACCACTGCAGCGCCGTCGCATTGTTCGGCTGGAGCGCCAGGGCCTGGAGATAACGCTCTTCGGCTCCTGACCAGTTCCAGCGATGGATTTCCTCGACAGCGGCGAGCGCGGCATGGGCCTCCGCGGAGTGGGGATCGATCTCCAGCGCGGAGTTCGCAAACGCCTCCGCCAGAAAGAAGGCCTCGTTGGGGTCCAGCTGGTCGCGTGTGCCGATGGTGACGTAGGCCTCAGCGAGCCCCACGCGGGGCGGCCCGAAATTTCGGTCCAGATCGGCGGCCTCGCGGAAACACTGCACAGCTCGCTGCAGGGATTCCGGGGTGCGCCGGTTCCAGTGAAAACGACCCTTCATGTTCAGGAGATAGGCCTCGCTGTTTCGGGTCTCTCTTCCTGCGTGTGCCGGTTGCTCGAGCTCGACGGGTCGCGGGGAGAGGACGGCGACGATCTCGCCGGCGATCTCATTCTCCAGTCCGGCGATCTCGCTGACGCGCCTTCGGAACTGACCGCCCCACAGCTGTTGGGCGGATGCGGCGTCGAGGAGATCGATCTGCAGGGTGACCTCGCTCGTGGAGCCTGTGACCCGACCGGTGACGATCGACCGCACGCCGAGGTGTTTGACCAGGGAGGGGAGATCATTGGTGGAGGCGGCGTGACGGAACGCAGTGGCCCGCGGGGTCACCCGGAATGCAGGCATCCGCGAGATCACGTTGATGAGGCCCTCGGAGATTCCGATGGCGACATAGGCCAGCTCCGGATTGCCCGATGCGTTCTCCAGCGGGAGGATGGCCAGCGATCGAGCGGAGGCGTCGTCGCTCTCCAACTCCTCGGCGGTTCCACAGAACGCGTAGCCGAAACGGTGGATCGTTCGCAGATGGCGCCCCCCGCGGGCGGAGTCGTCGATCGCGCTTCTGACTTCGCGGATCAGGGTTGGAAGGTTCGACTCCGAAACGAAGGTCGTGGGCCAGAGCCGTTCCTGCAACTCGGATTTGGACACGGCCCGCGGACGCTCACGGAGCAGGATGGCCATGAGCTGAAAGGCTTTCGGCGTCAGGTGCACGCTCTCCCCATCGCGCCACAGCTGGCGCGATTCTTCGTCGAGAACGCATTCTCCAAAGCGGAATCGCATCACAGTCCAGGCGGCGCATCCAGAGCGGGCCAGGGATCTACAGGTGATTGGGTCTGGCCTTGATATCACGAAGGGCGAGGCTTCGGTCTCAGTGGCATGGAGGGCCCAACCCCCTTTCGTTTGCTGGGGCGGGATGGTCCGAGGTCGAGGACCCCTCATCCGCCTTCGGCACCTTCTCCCCGTGTGCGGGGAGAAGGGACTCGCCGCGGGGGAGAAGGGACTCGTTGCTGGGGAGAAGGGACTCGCCGCTGGGGAGAAGGGACTCGTTGCAACGAGAAGGGACCCGTTGCAACGAGAAGGGACTCGCCGCGCCCTCGGGATCCCAGAACTTCCTCAGGACTGGCGACTCTCATGGGCCGATCGTTGATCCACAAGATCGATCGCACAGAACCCAGAGGACAAAAGAGCAATGAGACCTTCGAGCCCGCAGTCACGCAACGAACGGACCTGGCAGCAACGGCCTGCCCCTGTCACCTCGCGGACGATCCCGGCGGAGAGGGTCTCCCGGCCGGCTCCAGCAACGGGCGGTGAGGAGTTCCGTCACGCCGCGCAAAGTGTGGGGATCGCGGCCATGGGCTACTACCTCCCGCCGACCGTGCAGACGGTCGGACAGGTGGTGGAAGAGGGGAAAACGATCAGCGATGAAGCGAAGTTGCGGCAGCTGGGCTTCTCCACGATTCGCGTGGCGCGCGAGGACTCCGCGTCCCAGATGGCCATCGAGGCCGTTCGCAATCTGCGCATCCGCAGCGGTTTCGATCTCGATCGAATCGACGTGGTGGTCTATGCCGGCGCGCTGGCCACCAGTTCGGTCATGGGCACGGACGAGCAGGAATCGTGGGGCTCCATGACCGATCCCTCGCCGCTGTTCCGATTTCCCGGACCGTACATGCAGGCAGAACTGGGGATCCCCAATGCCTCCGTCATCGGGCTCACGCAGCTGGCCTGCAATTCGTTCCAGGCGGCGGTCCGCGTGGCGCGGGCACTGATCCTTGCCGAGCCGTCAGTCCACAACGTTCTCTGCGTCGCCGCCGATCGCTTCCCGGCGCGCGCGCGGCGGGAGATCGTTTACAACCTGATGTCGGACGGTGCGTGCGCGGCGGT
>JBDSGC010000077.1:0-7500 GCA_039919215.1 Thermoanaerobaculia bacterium
CCACCCTTGTTGTCGACGCCGAGCAGCGACCGGAGCTCCACCGCGTCGAGGCTGCGCACCTGGCCGGGAGCGATGGTCAGAGCCGCCGACTTCACCGCGACCGGGTCTTCCTGCGAGTAGAAGGTCACGTTCACGTCGGCCGGGCTGACTCCGGCGTTGTACAGCCTGACGTCACTCTTCCAGCGGCTGACCGGAGTGGTGAGATCGGCGATGCCCGCCAGTACCTGACGTGATGCTGCCCGGACTGCGGTGTTCAAGGGGCTGACCAGGATCGGGTCGTTGCTGGTTTTGTCGCGCACCGTGGCGTAGGCGGAGACTCGGCCGGTGGGAGAGGACACCGAGACCTCCAGCCTTCCCTCATCGACGGCCAGTCCTTTGGAAGCGAGGAAGGAGGCGAGCTCGAGATGTTCTCCCGGTTTGAGGTCGATGGGAAAGGATCCCAGTCTCGTTCCACCTTTTGCGATGACGCCCACCACGACTGAAGCGGGTGACCCTGACCCCTCGACCAGGCCAAGGTCGGTGGAGAAACGAGAGGACTCGGCGACGTTCTGCAGGCTGAGCAGCGAGGGCACGCTGGCGGTGCCCTGACCGATGAACGAGGAGAAGGAAATGGCAGGGACGAAGGCGCCGAATGTGCCGGCCGTCGAGGACACCAGGGTCCGTGCGGAAGCGAACGTGCCGGCCGGTGGTTTCCCGCCGCCCGAAACGATCGGGCGGATCTCCAGGACGCCGCTGGTGGCGTCGCCTGCCGCGGCGAAGCCGAAGAAGTTTTTCAGCACGTCGTCCAGCGCGGCGGTGACGCCCGGCTCGATCTGGATGGTGGACTGCTGACCGACCTTGGTGCCGTCCGATCGCGTCGGCGTGTATGAAAGCAGGTAGCGCATCGTCTGCGCGCTTGTGTTGGCAATGCGGAGGTTGGATTCCACGCGCTTGCCGCCCGCATCGCTGGAGTGCGCGACTGTCGGAATGAACAGCGATTGAGGGATCGGAGAGTTCCCCGGGTTCGGCGTGACCTTGGTGACCAGATTCACGGAAACCGGGATGGTCGTTGGCGTGGTGTTGTCGAGATCATGACGGCCCCATTTCGCAGCCGGACCCAGCCTGTTCAGGGTCAGCGTGCCGGTACTGCTCCCGGGAGGCAGTCCTTTGGGATCGGCGCTGATGGTGAGATCGATTCCGTCCACGGGAATCGTTCCTGATGCCGGAGAGACTCGCAACCAGGGCTTGTCGATGGTCGCCGTGAAGAGCGTCGGAACGCTGGTCCCCGGAATGTGAACTTTCTGCACGATCACGTTGAAGCTTCCGAACGCTCCCGTAGCCTCGGCGTCATCGGCGCTGGTCGAGTTCGGGAGGACGACGATCGAGACCTCGGAAGACCACGGTCCGGTCCCCAGTCCGCAACTGCTCAGCGAGCGGACGCGGTAGTAGTAGCGGGTGGCCTGGGTCACGTCATGGCGCAACTTCAACTCGATCGTCTCGGAGGCGATCGTCTGCGCGCTCGCGAAGGTGGCCACCGTCGCCTCCTGCACCTGATACGACGCCGTATTCAGGCCGGGACTCCAGATCAACTCATACTCCTGACCCGACATCGCCTCGGTGTCGGCGTAAACATCGGGAGCGATCGGCGCCGAGCACACGGCCTGGGCGGAACTGGAGAAGTCGCTGGCCGGCGAGGCATCGGCAGGACAGCTGTCGAAGATCGTTTCCACAAACCAGCTCACCTCGCCCGCCTCCACTGTTGCCCGCACCCGCGGGGAGGTGGAACTGGCCAGCGAACGGAAGTCTCCGTTGTTGTAGGAGACCCACACCTTGTAGCTCCTGGCGTCAGGAACGGCGGTCCAGATGAAGTCGACGAGCAGTGGAACATCGTGATCGCCCTCGGCAGGCGAAATCAGCAGGGGAGAGTCGTGATCGCAGGCAGGATCGTAGAGGACGTCGAACTGCGAAGTGGCAGACTCGACGTCGTCGCAGCCGCTGAACTGCGTCAGGACGTACCAGCTGACTTGACCGGCTCCCAGTGTGGCATCGGAATGGGTCGCCGTCGTGGTCTCGTCGATGATGCCGAACTCACCGTCATCGAGTGCCGCCCAGAGTTGGTATCCGATGGCCCCCGGGACCGCTTTCCATTCGAAGTGAACCGCGGAAGAGGTCGAGGCCCCTTCAGCCGGTGACGTCGTTGTCGCCGCGGTCCCGCTGCAGGAAGCGGATCGTTCGATGGTGAACGCGGATTCAGCTGAGTCGACGGAGTCGCATCCTTCGAAAAAGGTCTCCACGAACCAGCTGTAGTGCCCGGGCGGGAGCCGGGCCGTCGAAGAAGGCTCGTCGGTCTCATCGAGCACTTCGTAGTCGGCGTCGTTCTGTGAGATCCAGAGGCGATACGACGTCGCAGACGGAGGCTCTGTCCACGAAAAGATCACAGGAGAGGAAGCAGCCGTTCCATTGGCCGGGGTGGTGAGAATCGCCGGCGTGGTCGGACAAGCCAGGGTGCTGAAGATGAAATGAGCCGATTCTTTGGCGCATTCGGCGAAGACGGTCACGACGTACCACTCCACTGCGGTCCCCGGATCTGCGTAATCGACTGCGGTCGTCTCGGGGCCGCTGGCGATCATCACGAACTCAGATTTGTCGAAGGATGCCCACAGTTCGTATCGCGACGCGTCCGGCACCGCACTCCACGCATACGTCACCTCGGCGGCCACGCCCACGGCTCCATTGGCGGGCGAGACCAGCGCTGCCGCGGGATGGCTGCAGGTCTGCGCCTGCGCTCCGCTCACGCCCATCGCTGTCAAAGCGAATAGCGCGAGAAGACGCATCGCTGAGATCCTGCCGTTCCATCGAGTCATGGCTGTCATCACGAACGATCCATCATCTCACTGCGCAGGGATGAACGTCGTGTCCCGGGTCTGGACGTCCACCACTGAGCCGTAGGCGCTGACTCGTCCCGATCCCGAGAGTATTTTGACCGTCACGCGAACGTTGTATGCCGAGCTCAGGCCGAAATCGGCAAGAGCCAGTCGCTGGGTCCCATTCGCGGGAAGGGTGAAGCTGGTCTTCGGATAGACCTTCGAGTCCGAGCTGATCACCGAGATCTCCACGGTGGTGGGCTTGCCCGCTGTTTCCACCACGCCGATGTCCGTGCTGTACCGCCCCGACTGTTCCAGCTGCACCAGTTGAAGAATGCGCTCTCCCAGCCCGCTCGTGTCCGCCGCGGTGACGGCAGGAACAAACTGTCCGTACGTGCCGCTGCCCGTCTGCGTATAGGTCCGGGAGGACACGATCAGCGGCGAGGCCGGAGTGGCCGTGATGGCAATCGATCCGCGAAGGTTGCTCTTGCCGAAGAGCGAGTTGATCACATCATCGAGAACGCGCACCTCGCCCGCGGCGATGGCCAGAGGCGCCGCGGTGACCGGAAGGCCGCCGTTGTTCTCCGGTGTAAATACGAGCGTCGCCGTCACGGCCGCGGGTCCGGAATTGAAGATTCGCACATCGCTGCGGATCCGCGCCGATCCATCGACCGCGTCCGCCACGGAGGGAATGACAGGCTGCGTGGCCACTGCCGTCGTCTTCACTACGCCAGGCACGAGCAGGGGATCATTGGTGAAGTTGTCGACCACCGACGCGTACGCGCTGACCTTGCCGGTGGAGGAGGTGACTTCCACCTCGATCCGCGCATCCGTGGTCGCGATTCCGTAGCGGGACAGGAAGTAGTTGAGCTGCTTGTGCTCGCCGGGCATCAGAGAGAGAGGGATCGAAGTCAGCTCCAGGCCGGCAAGGTTGAACACGCGGACCAGGACATTCGCGCTCTCGCCCGCTCCTTCCACCAGGCCGAGGTTCGTGCGGTACGCCGCCGACTGGACCAGATGCTGAAGAGTGAGCACGCCGCTGATCGCGGTGTCCGAAGACTTTTCGACGAACTGTGACAACGAGATCGCCGGAATCTGCTGGCTGAACGTTCCGAGGGCTGATGTGGTGAAGGTCCGGCTGGAGACGACGGTCTGGATGCTCGGCGTGCTGGACGACGACGCCGGAGCGGCTGCAGTCGAGGTCAACGGTCGGATCTCCAGGGAGCCGGTCGCTCCCGAACCGTCCGAAGTAATGCCGAAGAAATTGCTCATGATGTCGTCGAGCGCCATCGTGGCGCCCGGCTCCACCTGAACGGATGTGGATTGACCCGACTGGGTTCCATCCGTGCCGGTCAGGGTCAAGTTGAGCTGATACTTCGCCGGCTGAGCGGACACGTTGGCGATGCGCACGTCCGATTGGAATTGCGATCCATTGGCGCCCGGGGCGTGCCCGACGATGGGCACGATCATCGAATCGGGAGGGGGGGAGGTCTTTCCGCCACTGGACACGGGGGTGACCAGGCTGACTGAGACGGGAACCGTGGTCACCGGAGTGACGCCCCGGCTGCCTGCTTTCCCCGCGGCGTAGTTGAGGATCACGGACGTCTGATTGCTTCCCAGCTTCAACGCGGTGGCATCGCTGATCAGCGTCAGAGTCACGCCGGCCGGTCCGATCGTGCCGGAGGTCGGCGTGACCGTAGCCCACGGCTTGTCGGTCCTGGCGGTGAAGGTTACGGGAGGAGTCTGTCCCGGAATGAAGAGGGTCTGCGAGACACTGGCCAGCGCGCCAGCCTCGATGGAAGTGGACGCCTGCGGTTTCTCCGGGAGCACGACCACGCTCACCGCCGGAGAACGCCTGCCCCGTTCGTCCCCGCAGTTGCTGATGCCGCGCACCCGGTATCTCCACCGTTGCGGAGAGTCGCCGCTGGCATGTGTGAATGTGGCCGAGAGATCGCTGGTGATCAGCGGGGTCACCGCGCTGAAATCCGCCGTGGCCGACTCTTCGACTTCGTAGCTCGACACATTGGCCACGGCGCTCCATCGAACCGTGAATGGAGTGCCTGATCCGACCTGGGCAGGAGCGGTGACCAGGGGTCGCGCGGGCGCGGAGCATGCCGGCGCTGACTTGAGAACCGAAAACGAGTCGATCGAGGAGCGGAGGGAGGGACAGGCGTCGAATGAGGCCTCTACGTACCAGCGGACGATCCCGGCCGGAACACTGGCCGTAAGGCGCGACTGGGTCGTCGCCCCGATCACACTCGGCTCCTGACCGTCGACACTCGCCCAGACCTTGTACGAAGCTGCCCTGGGAACGGGCGTCCAGGAAAACGTGACAGGGGAGACGAGCGACACCGCTCCCTGCTCCGGGCCGACCAGGAGGGGGGGCCGACGGTCGCAGGCGTCCCGGACCGGAATGGTGAAGATCGAATGCTTCGACTCAGTGGAAGGGCAGGACTGAAACAACGCCAGGACCCACCACTCGATTGGCCCGTCGGGCAGGTGCCAGGTGAGTTGCGTGTCGCGCGTGTCGGCCAGCCTCGTGCGTGCTCCGTCCGCATGGCGGACGAACACTGCATAGCCAACGGAACCGCTGACAGCATTCCAGCTCAGGGTCACCGGTGAGGTGATACTTGCCGCGCCGTCCGCAGGCGCAGTGAGCTGCGGGATCTCAAAGCCACAGATCCCTGAACGCGGAACCGTGAACTGCGACCTTGCTGACTTTCCCGCGGAACATCCATCAAACACGGCGACGACCTGCCACACGTACGAGCCAGGTGGCAACGGTCGCGTCGAAGTTGTCTCCGGAGTCTTGTCGATGACCACCATGTCTCCACCATCGAGCGACGCCAGCACGCGGTACTCGATCGCACCGGGCACTGCGCTCCAGACCAGCACGACAGGCGCGGTGACGTTCGCTGCTCCCGGCTGCGGAGAGATGAGCGTGGGTACGCCAGCACCGCACGGAGGGGGAGCAAGGATGAATTGCGCCGTGGCAGAAACGACCGGAGGGCATCCGTCGAACAGGCTCTCCACGTACCACCGGACATCGCCGGGAGAGAGATCGGTCGACAGGTGCGTGGCTCGGGTGACGCCAACCGGTGAAAACGGTTCTCGATCGAGAGAAACCATGACGCGATAGAAAGTCGCGGGATCGGCTGCGGTCCACTGAAAGTCCACCGGACCCAGTGCCTTGACGCCGTTGACCGGGGCGACCAGCGCCACAGGCTTGTGAAGATCGCATGCCGCGCCTTTGGCCACGGTGAATCGCGCATGGGGAGAAAAGATCGACGGACAATTTGAGAACTGCGCCTCGACATACCATTCGACCGTAGCGCTGGGCAGGGGGATCGAGGCAGTCGTGTCATTCGTTCTGGAGATCACCTCTGCGCTCTGGCCGTCGAACGACATCCAGACGCGGTAGGAGGTCGCTCCCGGAACTGCCGACCAGGCCAGTGCGACGGGCGAAGTAACCAGCGCCCCCGCGGCGGGCTTCGTCAGGGCGATGGATCCTCCCCCACAGACGCTGGGAGATCCCGCCGTGAACTGGAAGATCGCGGAGCGCACCTCCGGGCATCCGGCGAACACCGTGTCAACCCACCAGTTCACGGCGCCATCGGGGACCAGACGGGTGAGCGTCGTGTCGCTCGTGAAGCCAGCCAGATCGCCGGCGGTGTTCCCCGAGGAGGTGAAGAGCTTGTATCCGATTGCGCCGGAGACCGCGCTCCATCGGAACAGGACGGGAGAGGAAACTGCGGTTGCCTTGTTGGATGGGCTGATCAGCGACGCCGCGTTCGCCAGACAGGCGCTCTGCACAGTAAAGCTGGAGACCGGGCTTGCGGTCCGCAGAGTCGTGCTGCAGGAAGCGAATGCATCGACCGACCAGAAATACTTTCCGGGCGGAAGTGGCGAAGGCGTGTACGAGGTGGAGCTTCCGTCGATGAGCGGGTCGGTGGCCACTGCCGGAGGTGGATTCGTTGTGCCGAGATGGAGTTGATACTTCGTCGCTCCTGCAGCGGCCATCCAGGTCAGCACCGGCGTGGTGCCGGTCACCGAGCCATTGCCCGGCGCGGTGAGGCTGAAGTTTCCGGGAGCGGCGCAGGCCAGCGATGCGGTCCGGAACGTGGAGCATGCTGACGGGACTCCCGGGCACGACGTGCCGGAACGCCTGGACACCACTTTCCACTCGTACGCAGTTCCCGGTTGCAGCGCAGGGAGGTTGAAGCTGTTTGTTGAGGAAGTCGCTACCGGTGACCCTGCGCAGCCAGCGCCGAGAGGACCGAGGTAGAGGTCATACCGGTCCGCGGCGTTCACCGCAGTCCATGTGTACGCGGGTGTCGTTGGGACGTCGAGAGCTCCCGACGGCGGCGTCTGGAGTTGCGCGGGCACAGTCGGGCATCCGACGAAAAATTGCTTCACGTCAGAGTTGAATCCGGAGGGACAGCTGGTGGTCTTGGTCCGCACCAGCCAGGTATACGCACCCGGAGTGAGCCCAGACACCGTGCAGCCGGTCGCGGCCGCCGCCACCGAGCAGGCGGTCGTCACCGACGCCGGTGTGAGGGCGGAGCTGAGCAGCACCTCGTAGGCGGTCACGCCCGGTGCGCTCGCCGCAGCCCAACTGAAGGAGACCGGGCTTGCGGTCCGCAGAGTCGTGCTGCAG
>JBDSGC010000078.1:0-4945 GCA_039919215.1 Thermoanaerobaculia bacterium
GGCGAAGCCCTCCACCACGTCGTGATGCGCACCCTCCAGCGGCTCCTGATTGATCTTCAGATCGGTGAGGCGCGCCAGCTCGAGAAGAAGATAGGCATTTCCATCAAAAAACGCGGTCTCCCGCTGCTGGTTGGTTCGAATGAAGAGGGTGAAGCGGTCTTTCGGAGTGAAGCCACGCTCGGCGCGCACGTTCCGCACGGTGGTGATCATTCCTTTGATCGCGGCGATGAGACGTTCCGCTTCGGCGTCCTCCATGATCTCTTCCGGCACCGGATAGGTCGCCACCATGATCGAAGGCTCCACGCCGCCGAGCTTGAGCCAGATCTCTTCGGTGATGAACGGCATGAAGGGATGCAGCAGGCGGAGCGAGCGATCCAGCACTTCGAGCAGCACCCGGCGCGCTCGCTGACGGGCCGCCTCGTCACCATGTCGGCCCAGGAGCATCGGCTTGGCCATCTCGATGTACCAGTCACAGAACTCGTGCCAGAAGAATTGATAAATCGTGTTGGAGGCCTCGTCGAAACGGTAGGCCGCCAGGGCTTTGTTGACGGTGCGCGTGGTCTCGTTGAGCCGGGAGAGTATCCAGCGCTCCACGGTCTGCAGCGCGTCGCGATCGATCGCTCTGGCGCTGCGCAGATCGGAATCGATGTGCATCATGGCGAACCGCGAGGCGTCCCAGATCTTGTTGGCGAACGCCGCGTAGCCCTGCATCCGGTTGCGGGCCAGCGGAATGTCCCGCCCCGAGGCGAAGATGGCCAGGGTGAAGCGAACTGCGTCGGCGCCAAATTCGTCGATCACGTCCAGGGGATCGATCACGTTCCCTTTGGTCTTCGACATCTTCTGGCCGAACTCGTCGCGCACCAGGCCGTTGAGGAACACCTGGCTGAAGGGCGCTTTCCCGGTGAAGCGCAGGCCGAACATGATCATCCGGGCCACCCAGAAGAAGAGGATGTCGAAGCCGGTGATGAGCAGGTCGGTCGGATAGAAGGATCGGTAGTCGGCGGTGTCCTCCGGCCAGCCCATGGTGGAGAACGGCCACAGTCCCGACGAGAACCATGTATCCAGAACGTCGGTTTCCTGCGTGATTTCCGTCGACTTGCACTCAGGGCAGGCTTCCGGAGTGTCGCGGGCGACGGTCATGTGTCCATTGGGGCAGTAGTAGGCAGGGATGCGATGGCCCCACCACAGCTGTCGGGAGATGGTCCAGTCGTGGATGTTCTCCATCCAGTTGAAGTACGTGGCCTCCCAACTTTGCGGGATGATCTGAATCGCGCCGCTGCGAACGGCCTCGATGGCTGGCCCGGCCAGCGGCTCGATTTTCACGAACCACTGCCGCGACACCATCGGCTCGATGATCGTGTCGCATTTTCCGTGGAAGCCCACTACGTTGTCGTAGTCCTTTGTCGATCGGAGCAGCCCCAGGCCGTTCAGTTCCTCCAGGATCTTTCGCCGTGCTTCGAAACGGTCCAGCCCGGCGTAGGCAGGTCCGGCCGTTTCGTTCATGCGTCCGCTCTCGTCGAGTACCTGGATCTGGGCCAGCCCGTTGCGCTGGCCCGCCTCGTAGTCATTCTTGTCGTGAGCCGGCGTGAGCTTGACCACACCCGTGCCGAACGTCGGGTCGACCAGGATGGGATCGGCAACGATGGGCAGGATTCGTCCCGCGATCGGCAGGACGGCGTTCTTTCCAATCAGCGACTGGTAACGAGGATCCTCCGGATGCACGGCCAGGCCGCTGTCACCAAGCATGGTCTCCGGACGGGTGGTGGCGACGGTGACGCTCTCGCTCGATCCTTCGATCGGGTAGTCGATCTCGTAGATCTTTCCGTGCACGTCGCGGAACTCCACCTCGACATCAGAGATCGCGGTCCGGCAGAACGGGCACCAGTTCACCATGGCCAGCGCGCGGTAGATCAGGCCGTCGTCGTATAGCCGGACGAAGACCTCGCGTACCGCCCGCGAGAGACCTTCATCGAGGGTGAAGCGGCTGCGGCTCCAGTCAGCAGACGCTCCCAGCCGCTTGAGCTGATCGAGGATCTGGTCGCCGTAGGACTGCTTCCACTCCCAGATCTTCTCGACGAACGCCTCACGCCCCAGGTCGTGGCGGTTGATGCCCTGTTTATTGAGCTCGCGCTCGACCACCATCTGCGTGGCGATGCCGGCGTGGTCGGTTCCGGGAAGCCAGAGCGTGTTGAAACCGCTCATCCGTTTCCAGCGGGCCACGATGTCCTGCAGCGTGTTCACCAGTGCGTGGCCGATGTGCAGGCGACCGGTGACGTTGGGAGGCGGAATGACGATGGAGAATTTCGGGCGTTCCCGATCCATCAGAGGCTTGAAGAAATCCTTCTCTTCCCAGTTCCGGTAGAGGCGCTGTTCGAAATCCTTCGGGTCGTAACGGGTGGACAGTTCTTCTTTCATGAGGTCAAGGCGCGCGATTATAGGGCAGCGATCGCAGCGCTCCCGGGCGCGTCTGGCGAGGCCGATGAGATCGAGTTGCAATCGCGGGCGGCGTTGGTCGATGATCGTGCCCCTCATGATCCTTGGGATCGAAACCTCTTGCGATGAAACGTCGGTTGCCCTCCTCGATCAGGACGGCACGGTGCGGGTGAACCTCATCTCCTCCCAGATCGAGCGCCACCAGCCCTTCGGCGGAGTGGTCCCGGAGATCGCCTCGCGCGAACATCTCCAGCATCTGTTCCCGCTGGTGTCGCGCGCGGTGGCGGACGCTGGCGTCTCCTGGAACGACGTCGACCGCATCGCCGTCACCAACGGGCCCGGTTTGATTGGAGCGTTGCTGGTGGGGGTCTCCGGCGCCCAGGGACTGAGCTACGGATTGGGGATCCCGCTGGTGCCGGTCAATCATCTGGAGGGTCATATCTTCTCGCCCTATCTTCGGGCCTCTGGTCCGTCCACCGCGATACCAGATCGATTTCTCAGTCTGGTGATCTCGGGAGGGCATTCCTCGGTTTACGACGTGCGGGACGGAAGCGTGCAGATGCTGAACCGAACACGCGATGACGCCATCGGGGAGACCTTCGACAAAGTCGCCAAGTTCATCGGTCTGCCGTATCCGGGAGGTCCGCAGATCGAAAGGGCCGCATCAGGCGGAGGCGATGGGCGGCGCCGGTTTGCTTTCTCCATGCCGCAGTTCAATGAGAGATCGGCGGACTTTTCCTACTCCGGTGTGAAGGCCGCAGCGATTCGACTGGCGCGCCAGTACGAAATCTCCTCGACGGGGAACGTGCAGGACCTTGCCGATTTCTCTCTGTCATTTCAGACGGCGTTGATCGACCAGCTGTTCGACCGGCTCGAAGGAATCTGGGCAGGGATCGATCCGCCCTTCCCGCAGGAGGTGGCAGTGGCAGGAGGGGTGGCGGCGAATGGAGTGGTTCGGGCGCGGATGGCCGCATGGGGCCAACGACGCGGCGTGACCGTTCGCATTCCGGAGAAAAACTACTGTACGGATAACGCGGCCATGATCGGCTTCGCTGCGCTGCAGAAGCCGGAAGGTGCGGTCGATCCGCGTCGAGTCACCGCGCGATCCCGCTTCGGGTGAGCTGGCCGTTTCGGCTGCATCGCAAGTTTGTCAGCGCCTTCCGACTTCGATTCGTCACAGGGAGTCCGAAACCTTCCCCCTGCGGCAGCGTCGAACCATACAGAGCGACGCAGTGACCATCTGATCTCCTACTGATTTCCCTCTCTCGTGCCGATAATGCCCCCCGCGTCGCTCTCGCGGGGGGCATTTTTTTGTCCGCCGGCGCACAATGCGCTCCATGACTCGAATCGTGATCTCTGGCGGAAGCGGCTTCATCGGGGAGGCACTGGCGAGAGTCCTCGCTGGCCGTGGGGACGATGTGTCCATCCTCACGCGTACCCCGTCGAGTGTCAAAGCAGGAAAGCCGGTGCTGTGGAATCCGACGGAGCCGGCCGCATGGATGGAGAGCGTTCGCTCCGCCGACGTGGTCATCAATCTGGCCGGCGAAAACGTCGGAGCGGGGCGATGGACGGAGAAGCGCAAGCAGGCCATTCTCCAGAGTCGGGAGACGGTCACCGGTGCGCTGGTCGACGTGATGCTGACGGCGCCTCGTTCCGATCGAGTCTTCATCAGCGCGTCGGCCATCGGCTTCTACGGCGATCGTGGTGACGAGTCGATCGATGAAGAGTCCGCATCGGGCGGCGGGTTTCTGGCGGAGGTCACCACTCGCTGGGAGGAGATCGCCCGTCGAGCGGACAAAGCGGCGCGCGTGGTCCTGATGCGATTCGGAATTGTTCTGGGCTCCGAAGGCGGCGCGCTGGCCAAGATGGCTCTTCCCTTCCGACTGGGAGCAGGCGGTCCGATGGGGAGCGGCAAGCAATGGATGTCGTGGGTCGATCGACAGGATCTGCTCCGGATGGTGGTGTGGGCCATCGATCATCCCGAAGTTCGCGGCGTGTACAACGTGACGGCTCCAAACCCGGTGACCAACGCGCAGTTCTCCTCTGCGCTGGGACGGGCGCTGCATCGGCCGGCAATCCTTCCTGCGCCTGCATTTGCTCTGCGCCTGGTGCTGGGGCAGATGGCGGACGAGATGTTGCTGGGAGGACAGCGAGTGCTCCCGACCCGCGCGACGGAGCAGGGGTTCCGGTTCGAGTACCCGACGGTGGACGCGTCGCTGTCGCATATCTACCCGTAGGCCGGCACGGCCGGCGGAGCTGGTTGCCCAAGGCTCCGCCAGGATCACGCCGCGGCTTCTTCATAGCCTCCAAGCGGCGTGAGAGGCGGGCGGGGAAGGGCGGGAAGCGCGGGAAGCGAAGAATCTGCAATCACGATGATCCGAGAAGACTGATGCGCCGTTGCAGATCCTTCGCCGTCTCCGCGACTGCTGATGAACCGTACGTCGCGGTCCCTGGAGACGGGCGGCCTGTCGTAGCGCCGGCATCCCTGCCGGCCGTGCCGCGGGCATCCTTC
>JBDSGC010000079.1:0-9819 GCA_039919215.1 Thermoanaerobaculia bacterium
CGGCCATGCGATCCTTCAGCCGCAGTTCGGCCTCGAGCTGCTTCATGTCGGTGAGGTCCTGAAAGATCAGGGTGTAGCCAGAGGCCACTCCCTCGATGGTGTTGAGCGGCGTCACGGCGTAGCCGAAGCTATGCGGCTCGTCGCCTACGTGGAAATCGTCCCGTTCTCGGCGCACCACGGGGCTGGTGGTCAGGGTGACCCGGACCTCATACCACTCCTCATCCGAGAAGAACTCGAGGTCGGCAATCCGCTGCCCGATGGTGGAGTGCAGATCGCGATGCAGAATCAGGCAACCGGCCGGGTTGACGAAGGTGACGATGCCGTCCGGCGACAGGGTGATCAGCCCGGAAGGGATGGACTCCACAACGTTCTGGTTGAGGGCGCGGAGCTCCGCCAGGTTCTGCCGGTTCGCGTCCAGCTCCTCGAACGTCTTTCTCAGTTTTTCGGAAAGGTACGACGTGAGGAGTGCCGTGGCGTAAAAGCCGGCGAAGTTCGTGGCCATGTTCAGGTAGAGACGTGAGGAGGTCCAGGGCGTCGGCACGAACCAGGTCTGCTCCGGAAGTGGCAGCACCCCGTAGTACATGAGATCGCCCAAAGCGCCGTACAGGATCACCGCTCCGCTGGCAGCGAGGATGCCGCCGCGCCGGAACAGCAGCATCGACGCCGTGATGATGGAGACGAGGTAGAGAAACGAGAAGGGCGAATCCAGGCCACCGGTGAAGTACACCAGCAGCGTTTCCACCAGCAGGTCGCCCGCGGTCTGGATGGCCAGGTTCGTCTTTCGCGAGCGACCGAATCTTCCGAAGACGATGTACAGGAGCGTCAGGGCGTAGGTCACCCCGGCGATGACGTACAGATAGTTGATGGGCAGAAGCTCGCGGACGGTGTACTGGATGATCAGTGCAGCGAGCAGGAGCGTCGTCACGATGACGACACGGACAGCGATCAACATGCGGGCGTCGCTGGGCATGATCAGACTCGCGGCTGCGCGATGAGTGCCACACTAAAGCAAAAGGGCGGCGCCGGAGCGCCGCCCTCGGAAATTCCTCTGGGACGTCTGCTTACCCGACCTTGCCAATCAGGGTGAACATGGGCATGTACATGGCGATGACGATGCCGCCGATGGCCACACCGAGGAAGGCGATCAGGATCGGCTCGAGCAGCTTCATCAGACCGGCCACCGCGGTATCCACTTCGTCTTCGTAAAAGTCTGCGATCTTGGAGAGCATGGTGTCCAGGGCACCGGTCTGCTCGCCGACGGCGATCATCTGCACGACCATGGAGGGGAACACTTCGGTTTCTGCCAGCGGCTCGCTGATGGTCTTGCCTTCTTCGACCGACTTGCGGGTGGCCATGATGGCGTCTTCGACCACGGAGTTGCCGGCGGTGCGGGCGGTGATCTGCAGCCCGTCGAGAATGGGAACGCCCGATGAAGTCAGTGTCGACAGCGTGCGGCAGAATCGGGCCACGGCAATCTTGCGCAGCAGCATGCCCAGAACGGGAGCCTTGAGCAGGATTCCGTCGAGCACGCGCTTGCCCTTGTAGGTGGCGTGATACTTCCGCAGCGAGAAGACCGTGGTGAAGCCCACGATGCCGATCAGCCACCAGTAGCCGGCGATGAAGTTGGAGAGCGCGATGACGATCATCGTGGGCATCGGCAAATCAGCGCCCAGGCCTTTGAACAGGGCGGCGAAGACGGGGATGACCTTCCACAGAATGATGGCCACGACGATGACGGCGATGGAGATGACCGACACCGGGTAGATCATGGCGGCCTTCACCTGGGCGTTCAGCTTGACCGACTTCTCGATGTACTGGGCCAGCCGCTGGAGGATGGTGTCGAGAATACCGCCCGCCTCACCCGCCGCAATCATGTTGGTGAAGAGGTTGTCGAAGATCTTGGGGTGCTTGCGCATGGCGTCGGCGAGATTCGATCCCGACTCCACGTCCTGGCGGATCTGGAGCATGGCCCGCTTGAAGACCTTGTGCTCCTGCTGCGACCCGAGGATTTCCAGGCACTGCACCAGCGGCAGTCCGGCGTCGATCATGACCGAGAACTGACGCGTGAAGATGGCGATCAGCTGTGGAGGAACCTTGCCTCCGAACTTTGGAAAGGCCAGTTCCTTGCCCTGTTCCTTGACGGCCGTGACGACAATCTGCTGGCGCCGCAACGACGCGACGACGGAGTCCTTCGAATCCGCCACCAGCACGCCTGCGGTGTCTCCCGCCCTGCCTCTCCCCTTCCATTCAAACGTCGGCATGGTCTCCTCCTGTCAACTGCGTTAGGTCGCCGTGGGGCGGCGCGGGCCACCTTGCCCGGGCGTGCCCTGCGGGGTGATCGTTCCGGCACCGCGGGAGATCATTTCCTGCAGTTCGTCGGGATTCGACGAACGCGACAGCGCAAGCTGCAGGCTGATCTGCTTCTTGAAGTATAGGGTTGCCAGCGACTGGTTGAAGGTCTGCATTCCGTACTTGGCCTGTCCGGTCTGCATCATCGAATAGATCTGGTGCACTTTGTCCTCGCGGATGAGGTTCCGGATGGCTGCGTTGGGCACCAGGATCTCCATGGCCATGACCCGGCCCTTGCCATTGGCCTTGGGAAGCAGGGTCTGGCAGAGGATGCCCTCCAGCACGAAGGAAAGCTGCGCGCGAATCTGGGATTGCTGGTGCGCCGGGAAGACGTCGACCACGCGGTTGATGGTCTGGGCGGCGGAGTTGGTGTGCAGGGTGCCGAAGGTCAAGTGGCCGGTTTCGGCGATGCGCAGCGCCGACTCGATGGTCTCCAGGTCACGCATCTCGCCGATGAGAACGACGTCGGGATCCTGGCGCAGGGCCGACTTCAGCGAATTGGTGAACGAGTGCGTATCTGCGTGCAGCTCCCGCTGATTGACGATGCAGCTCTTGTGTTGATGGAGGAACTCCACCGGATCCTCGATGGTGATGATGTGTTCGTGACGCTCGCGGTTGATCTTGTCGATCATCGCGGCCAGCGTGGTCGACTTGCCCGAGCCGGTCGGTCCGGTGACCAGCACCAGCCCCCGAGGGCGGTTGCAGATCTCTTCGACAACCTGGGGCAGCCCGAGCTCCTTGAAGCCGAGGATCTCGTAGGGGATCTGCCGGTACACGGCCGCGGTCGCGCCGCGCTGGTTGAAGATGTTCGCCCGGAAACGGGCCAGGCCCTTGATCCCGAACGAGAGATCGAGCTCGAGGTTCTCCTCAAAGCGATGCTTCTGCGCATCGGTCAGCACCGAGTAGGCCAGCTGTTTGGTTTCCGGCGCTGCCATCGGCGGCATGTCCAGAGGGGTCAGCTTGCCGTCGATGCGGATCTGGGGGGGAGAATTCGTTGTGATGTGGAGATCGGAGCCTCCACGTTCAACCATCGTCTTCAGCAGCTGGTGCAGGGTGACGCTCATGTTTTCTCCACCTGGCGCGGTCTACAGCACGGTTTCGCGAACAACTTCCTCGATCGTGGTGATTCCTTCTTTGATCTTGATCAACCCGGAACGGCGCAGGCTGATCATCCCCACTTCCGCGGCCCGCTTCTTGATGTCAATGGCGGTCCCGCCGGAGAGGATGAGCTCCCGGATTGCGTCGTCGATGACCATTACTTCGACCAGTCCGACCCGCCCCTTGTACCCCGTGCTGTTGCACTTCTCACAGCCGCGGCCTTTATAGACTTTGAAGGTCTCCACCTCATCCTTGGAGTACCCCAGATTGATCAACGCCTGCGGCGTCATGTCCACTTCCTCTTTGCACGAACCGCAGATCCGCCGGACCAGCCGCTGTGCGGCGATGAGCTGAACCGAAGTGGCCACCAGAAAGGGCTCGATGCCCATGTTCATCAGGCGGTTGATGGTGGAGGGAGCATCGTTGGTGTGGAGCGTGGAGAGAACCAGATGGCCGGTGAGCGCAGCCTTGATGGCGATCTCCGCCGTTTCGAAGTCGCGGATCTCGCCGACCAGGATGATGTTCGGATCCTGTCGTAGAAACGACCGAAGCGTCGCCGCGAAGTTCAGCCCGATGGACTCCTTCATCTGCACCTGATTGATTCCCGGAAGGTTGAACTCCACTGGATCCTCGGCGGTCATGATGTTGACCTCGGGGGAGTTGACCTTGGCCAGCGCCGAATACAGCGTGTTCGTCTTCCCCGAACCGGTCGGGCCGGTCACCAGCACCATGCCCCACGGCTTGAAGATGGCCTCTTCGAACTTCACCAGCGACTCCGCTTCGAACCCGAGCTTGGTCATGTCCAGGCGCAGGTTGTCCTTGTCCAGAAGCCGCATGACGATCTTTTCGCCGAACAGTGTGGGCAGTACGGACACGCGAAAGTCGAGCTCTTTGTTCTTGTCGTTGAGCTTCATCTTCAACTTGATGCGCCCATCCTGGGGCAACCGCTTTTCGGAGATGTCCAGCTTGGCCAGAATCTTCATGCGCGAGGTGATGGCGTCCTTCAGCTTCAAGGGCGGGTTCATGATCTCGTACAGGATTCCGTCGATCCGGAAGCGCACCCGGAACTCTTTCTCGTACGGCTCGATGTGGATGTCGGAGGCGCCGCGCTTGATGGCGTCGGTGAGGATGAGGTTCACCAGCTTGACCACCGGAGCTTCCTCCGCCCCTTCCATCAACTCCTCGGCGTTGAGCTCCTCGTCCTCTTCCATCACCTCCAGATCGGCGCTTTCCGATTGCTGGAGGTCCTCCATCACCTTTTTCAGCTCGAGCGAGGAGGTCGAGCCGTAATAGTTGTCGATGGATGCCTTGATCCCCAGCTCGGAAGCGACCACCGGCTCCACGTTGTAACCGGTCATGAACTTGATGTCGTCCATGGCGAAGACGTTGGTGGGATCGGCCATGGCGATGGTGATCGTCGCCCCGGTCTTGTTGACCGGCAGGATGTTGTACTTCCGCGCCACCTCGGCAGGAATCAGCTTGATGACGCTCGAGTCGATCTCAAAATGGGCGAGATTGATGGAGGGGACCCCGAACTGCTGGGAGAGGCACTCTGTAATGTCCTCTTCAGAGACGAAGCCAAGCTTGATGAGGGTCTCACCGAGCTTCCCGCCCGTCTCCTTCTGGACCTTCAAAGCATCTTTGAGCTGATCCTGGCTGATCAGGCTCGCTTTGGTCAGCAATTCTCCGAGACGTACGCTCATAGGGGTTCAGTGAAGTCTCCGCCCCCTCGAAAAATCGACAAGTTTCGACCGATGAGGGTTTTGGAACGACGACGGTCGAGTTTACCTTTCCGGGGGAAGGGGCGTCAACGGCGTTTTATTTGTAGAAGTTAGCCCGAGATTGACGGTTGAGATCCAACCCTGAGCCATTCGCCTCGTTTCATCACGGCAAAAAAAGGCCGCCCCATGCACGGGCGGCCAGTTTTGTCTCCTGAAAACAGGTCATTCAATCCGCAGCGAGCTCTTCGTCTTGCTGCGGCGATTCTTCTCTTTGGCGTTGTACGCGTCCATGCAGCTGTCCTTGTCGACCATGGCGCATTCGAGGTACTCAGAGATTTCGACGATGGCACCACGAATGGCCTTACCCGTCGGCGTGTTTTCGTACTTGCCGAGGCTTCCACCCCAGCCGCCGCGATAGACGCTGCCGGCCATTCCGTAATTCGTTGCGCGCCCTTCGACGGTGCGCGTGAATTCCACTTCGCCCGTGGTGGTGTCGACCACCCGCAGATCGACGGCGAGATAGGCGTCTTCCTTCTTGCCACCGACGCTGATGCCATGAAAGCTCAGGCCGCCGCCCGTGCCTGCCGTCTGGCTGTCAAACGCCGAGACCGTAGCGAAGACGAGGTAGCGAGCCCCGGTGAGCTTGCCCAGCTTCGCTCCGGTGGAACGGCTGATCCGGCCAGATTCGGCCAGATCCTGTTCGTCGAGCACGTGGTTGAGTTTCTGGCGCTCCACAATTTTGAACTTGCCCGTCGAGGACAGCTCGTTGGTCAGCATCCCGGCAAGGTCCTTGCCGACGTCGGAGCGCCACCAATTGGCTGAGGTCTCATTCTTGAACTCAGCGACACCGACGGCGGGCCGGTCGGAGGCCACGACGGAGACTGCGACGAAAAGGACCAGTACGAAGGCAAACCGTTTTGGGTGACCCATGACTTCACTCTCCTCGTTGGATGTTGGTGAATCTAAGAGTTCGCTCTTCTGAACGCGGTGACTACGCTCACAGCGGATTGTGCGCGACCAAGCGGGACCCGGCTGAACCCAATGCCACAGCGACCCATGGAAGCCGTGGGTCTAGTGATTCGTCTTGAGCGAATTCGCGCTCCACAGCTCGACGCGATTCCGTCCCAGATGTTTCGCTGAGTACAGGGCTCGGTCGGCGCGATCGATCAGCGCGGAAGAGGTAACCACATCCTCTCCGTTTCGAGAATCCATTCCGGCGATGCCGATCGACGCAGTGACGGAGATTTCCTGTTCGCCCATGTCGAAGCGGCTTGCGGCCAGACGCTCCCGGATGCGCTCCGCCACCACCGTCGTATTGTCGACGCGCGTCTCCGGCAGGACGATGCAGAACTCTTCTCCACCGTAACGCCCCGGAACGTCGTAGACCCGGCAGCTATCGCGCAACACCTGACCGAACGTCCGCAGCACGCTGTCTCCGGCCGTATGGCCGAACGAGTCGTTGATGTTCTTGAAATGATCGATGTCCAGCATGAGCACGGAGACCGGAGAGCCGTTCCGCAGCGAACGATTCATCTCGCTGTCGATCTTCTCCATCACGTACCAGCGGTTGTAAAGACCGGTCAGCGAGTCCCGCGCGGAGATTTCCGAAAGGATGCGGTTCTGCGTCAGAAGGTGAGCATTCTCCCGCTGGAGTTGGGCAACCCGCGCCTCCAGATCGTCGATGTGCGCATCCTGATCGGCGGCGCTGCGCACCAGAGGAACCAGTTCCGCCAGGATCGAGCGCTCCTCGTCGCGAAAGGGACGATCGGCGCGAATGGAAAGCAGCGAGGTCAGCGCAATGGAATGGGCGTCATCCGGATGCGAGGCTCCGCTGACGCTCATTGGGCACTGCACCAAGGCAGAGAGCGACCGCACGATGCGGGTCGCCGCTTCTTCGGCAAACCGGCTCATAACTGAACTCCCATCGGATTAATCGCGGGAGTATATGCCAAAGCCGGAACCAGTCCAGAGGCCATCATTTTTCACGAATCGCGCTTCAAACAGGGAGCGGCGGCCCGACGGAGACCAGTCCTGATTCGGCAGTGGACTTCGGCGTGCGCTGGCCACCAAGCGCACTGCGAACAGGCGCGGCACCGCCGCGTCAGACGCGCTGTTCGATGCGGAAACGGTTCACTCCGGCCCGGATCTCGTCGCCGGGCTGGACCTTCGTGTTCCGGGCCGGAAGCGTGTTCAGAAACGTCCCGTTTCTGCTTTCGAGATCGCGCACACGGATGGCGCCCTCCCCGTCGGGGAGCACTTCGAAATGGCGCCGGGAAAGAAACTCATCGGGAACCCGCACGTGTCCCTCGCGGCCGACCACCAACCCGGTCAATGGAATCTCGAACTCCTGGCCGTTGAGCGGTCCGCCCACGCAGACCAGCACAGAGCGCTGACCCTCCTCCGGCTCCGGGGGCCGTTCCGCGAAGGCGTGCAGCATCGACTCGTCGTACCCATCCGGCACCTCGAGATGAATCGGCCCCACGGGAGTTCCCCGATCCGCGGTCGGCTCGATGCTGACCAGCGCCGAACCGGCTCGCATCAGATGCACGCCGTCGCCCAGCACCGCCTCCGTCACTTTCGCCCCATCGAGGAATGTGCCGGTATGCGAGCCGGCATCGTGCACCACCAGTTCGGAGCCCCTCAAAAAAATGGAGCAATGCCGAATCGAAAGCTCTGCCTCGGCCAGTTCGACATGACAACCCCGGCGACCGATCCACAGGGGATGTTCTCCGATGGTGAACACGGTATCGACAGACTCCCGAGCGCCTCGGGCCACCACCCGCACGGACCGCGGCCCGGATCCGGGAGCTCCGGCATGTGCCGCCAGTACCGGCTCCGGGGAAGACTCAGCGTGCTCGGACTTGTAGGGCCGGAGATCGATTTCCTTGATCTTCTCCGGATTGAGCATGCGCGCCAGCAGGGCGGCCTTGCTCCCGGAAATCCATTCGCCGCACTCGCAGGTGGCGATCGAGTTCGGCAGGTGGACGGCGACGACGCCAGGAACGTCGTAGGCCTGTCCGCACTTCTGGCAGCGGATCAGCGGCACGGCGCGGATCATAACGCGTCGAACCTTGCGCGGGATCCCCGTCCCCTGGGAACCAATCGCTGTCCTCTCTTCGCGGGACAGTCGGTACGCTACACTCAACGTTTCCGATGCTTTCCGGCGATCAGTCATCCCCTTCGACGTTCCGGCTTGGACTCAGGCCGAAGCTGGTGGCGACCTTTGCGCTGCAAACCATTGCCGTCGCGCTGCTGATCATCGCCTTCGAGCAGTGGCGGGTCCGCGCTGAGATCCGCAATCAGACGCTGGAGCACGCCCAGTCCCTGGCCGACACGGTGGCCACCGCGTCCGGCAATGCAATCCGCACCGGGCGCACCGACGACCTTCGCGAAATCATCACCGGTCTGCGCCGGAATCCTTCCATCGAATACGCCGACTTTCTGGCACCGGGCGGCACCGTGATCGTGGCATCGCAGCCGGTGCCTCCGCCCGGAATGACCGAGATGCCCGGTCGCGCCGACCTCACCACCAACGGTGAGGAGCAGCATTTGTTCGTGGTGCCCTTGCGAGCAGCCGAAGGCTCGCATGCTTCGCTGCGGCTACTGGTAAACGAGCGACAGGCTTCCGCTACCGCGCGCTCTTTGGCCTGGACGAACTTTCTGATCGCCCTGCTGGCCCTCGCGGCCGCCTCCGCTCTGGCCTGGATCGTGTCACGGGTCATGATCCGCCCCATCCTGGACATGGTGCACAGCGCCAGCGAAATCGCCCGGGGGGACCTGACCCAGCGCGCCGAGATCAAGAGTGGCGACGAAATGGGCAGTCTGGCCGGCGCCTTCAACACCATGGCCGGCAGCCTGGAGAAGACGGTCCTGAAGCTGGTGCGGTCGCAGTCCCAGTTGAAGACCGTCGTGGAGACGGTGGGATCGCGGTCGCGCACCGTGATCGACCGCGTGGACGAGCAGCGCGGCGTCCTGGACGATACCTACCAATCCATCGACCAGATGAACGGCGGGGTCCGCAAAATCACGGACAACGTGGAAGCCCTCTCCGCAGCGTCCGAGGAAACCTCCTCCTCCATGCTGCAGATGGTTGCATCCATCGAAGAGGTCAGCCGCCACACCGACACCCTTTTCAGTTCCGTTGAGGAGACGGCCTCGGCGACCCAGCAGATGGCGACCTCCATTCGCGAGGTCGATCACAATGTCGACTTCCTCTCGAATTTCGCGACGGAGACTTCGTCATCGATGGTGCAGATGAGCGCGTCGATCGCCCAGGTGGAAGCCAACGCTGCGCGCTCCTATGAGCTCAATGTGGTGGTGGCCGAAGCGGCCGAGTCGGGCATGCGCGCGGTCCGCGAAACCATCGACGGCATGGAGCAGATCCGCAACTCGGTGAGGGACTCCAACGCGGTGGTCACCCGGCTGGGAGAACGTTCCGCCGCGATCGGTCGCATCCTCAACGTGATCGACGACGTCGCCGAGCAGACCAACCTTCTCGCTCTCAATGCTGCCATCCTGGCGGCGCAGGCCGGCGAACACGGAAAGGGCTTTTCCGTCGTGGCAACCGAGATCCGAGACCTGTCGGAGCGCACCGCCTCCTCAACCCGGGAGATCACTGGTCTGATCCGTTCAGTCCAGGAGGAAGTGGCCA
>JBDSGC010000080.1:0-2550 GCA_039919215.1 Thermoanaerobaculia bacterium
CAGTCCGAGGATCACGATGGGGACGGTGCCGATGATGACCAGCCAGGCTTCGCGGGAGTCGGTATCGGCCAGCGGTTTTCCGGTGGTCAGCCCGCGGAAGAATCCGCCGATCAGTCTCACGATGTCCCGGAAGAAGTAG
Organism: Thermoanaerobaculia bacterium; assembly: GCA_039919215.1. Lineage (GTDB taxonomy): Bacteria > Acidobacteriota > Thermoanaerobaculia > Gp7-AA8 > Gp7-AA8 > JBDSGC01. The sequence goes on from JBDSGC010000080.1 coordinate 140, forward strand.
ATGATCGCGGCCAGCAGGGTGCCGATCTGGATCACCGCCGAGAATGCGGCGCCGGGATCGCCCCAACCCATCAGGGTGGGGACGATTTCCAGATGCGCGGTCGAGCTGACCGGGATGAATTCGGTGAGACCCTGGACCAGGCCCAGGACGATGGCTTCGATGATCGACATGAGTGCTACATCTCCCAGATGACCGGCAGGATCATGGGCCGCCGCCCCATGGCCTTGCGGAAGTACCGCTTCAACAACGCCCGCATCTTCTCCTGCATCACCTCGGCGTCACGCAGCTCGTCGGGATGACACTGTCCGATCAACTGCACGAGTTGTGCGCGCACCTCGGCCAGCAGTTCCTGACTGGCATCTACATGGACCAGTCCGCGGGTGATGATCTCCGGCTCGCGGGCCAGCGCGCCCGCGGAATCCACCACGATGACCACGATGACGAAGCCGTCCTCGGCCAGGTGTTTGCGGTCCCGGACGACCACCTCAGGCACTTCTTCCGCCTCGCTGTCGATGAAGACCTTGCCGTTCGACACGCGATCCGCAAGGACCCGCAGAGTGTCCCCCTCGATCTCCACAATCTGCCCGTTGGTGATGACCGCACCATGGGCGATCCCCACGCTCTGCGCCAGCTTGGCGTGGTGCATCAGGTGACGCAGCGTTCCGTGAATGGGGATGAAAAACTTCGGTCGGGTCAGGTTGAGCATCAGCTTCAGCTCTTCCTGGCAGGCATGTCCGGAGACGTGAACGTCCGCGCTATCGGACGAGAGCACCTCGGCGCCGCGGCGATAGAGGTTGTCGATGACGTGTGAGATGGCGCGCTCGTTCCCGGGGATGGCGCGCGCGGAAATGATCACCAGATCGCCCCGCCCGATCTCCACTTGCTTGTGCTCGCCGACCGCCATGCGCGACAAGGCCGACGATGGCTCGCCCTGGGTCCCGGTAGTGATGATGACCACCTCGCGATTCTCGAAATCGCTGGTGCGCGCGTTCACTCCCGGACGCAGTTCCCTGGGGAAGGAAACGTATCCCAGGCGCTCCGCAGTCTCCATGTTGTCCACCAGCGAACGACCGACCAGGAAAACCTTCCGGTGATGCTTTCGTGCGAGGTCGAGGATCTGCTGAACGCGGTGGATGTGCGACGCGAAGGTGGTCACGATGATGCGGCCGCGAGCCTCCGCGAAGAGCTGCCCGAGCGCTGGAGAGACGCTCTTCTCCGAGCCGCCGTGGCCCGGAACCAGCGCGTTGGTGGAGTCGCTGAGGAGAGCGAGCACGCCTTCCTCGCCATACTGTGCGAAGCGGCTCACGTCGGTGGTTTTGCCGTCGACGGGTGTGTGATCGATCTTGAAGTCGCCGGTGTGGATGATCGTTCCCGCGGGAGTGCGGATGGCGAAGCCAAGGGCGTCGATGATGGAGTGCGTGACCCGGAGCGCTTCCACACGGAAGACTCCGGTTTCGATCACTTGACGGGGAGCCAGCTCGCGCAGATCGATCCCTTCGATGCCGAACTCTTCGAGCTTGTCGCGAACGAATCCGAGAGCCAGCGGCATTCCGTAGACGGGGATCTTCAGCCGCTCAACGAGAAAAGGGACTGCGCCGATGTGGTCCTCGTGACCGTGGGTCAGAAAGAGTGCCCGGACCCTGGCGCCGTTGTCGAAGAGGTACGACATGTCGGGGACGATGACGTCGACGCCCATGGTGGCAGCGTCAGGAAACATCATTCCGCAGTCCACGACGATGGCCTCGTCGCCGTACTCGTACACCATCAGGTTCATCCCGATCTCGCCGAGTCCGCCGAGCGGGATGATGCGAAGTTTTTCCATGGTCCGGATCGAGGTCTTGGCGCCACGGCGACAGGCGCCCGCGCGATGTATCACGACGGGAAGCGGGGAAGCAATGATGGAAGGGGCGTGGGTCGAGCGAAAAGGGGTGGCGAACGTACGACCTCGGTGGCAGGTCGAGATCAGGATGGCTCTCCATCCTCCCCTCTCCGAGGCGTATTATTGGATCGTGACAGACCGTTCGAATTGGCCAACCCGGAAGCTGCGGCTGGAAGACGATGGAAACGACACCGCGACTCTCACTCCGGCCGAGCGGATCGACATGGTCTGGGAGATCACCACGAGCGCATGGGCGTTCAAAGATCCGGGGTTCCGTGAATCGCGACTTCGCCGAGATATTGCGAGAGTGATCCGCCCGCAAGGCTGATTTCCTGATCGTCGGCGCGAGTCGGAGTAGCCTTCATGCCAGAGACCGCCCTCGCCAGAAAACTCAAACTGACCGGCCGCAAGAAGCGGGCCGTGATCAACGCTCCGCCCGGCTATCAAGAGGAACTCGGCATCCCCTTCGCCGACAAACTCAGTGGACGTTACGACTGGCTGCAGGTCTTTCTGCTGAGCAAGTCCGAGCTCG
>JBDSGC010000081.1:0-4924 GCA_039919215.1 Thermoanaerobaculia bacterium
CCGGTTTATTCGCTGGTCGCGGACTACCGGATGCTCTTTCTGATGATGGCCGGGAAGATGGAGACTGAGGTGCGGCGCTACGTCGTCAACACGCCGCCCCGGCTCGAGGAGCCTTTCGCCACACCGATTCCGTAGGCCGGCACGGCCGGCGGCGCTGGCCTAGGAGCCTGCGCGGCAGAACTTCTTGGAGCGTGATCCTGGCGGAGCCTCGGGCAACCAGCGCCGCGATTGATGGTGAGAAGCGCGAGCCTCCCCATCGAGTGTCCTTCTCCCCGCCGCGGCGGGGAGAAGGTCCGCGAAGCGGGGATGAGGGGTCCTGCTCTTGATCGCGTGAGTTCCCCTCATCCGCCTTCGGCACCTTCTCCCCGTGTGCGGGGAGAAGGACTCTCGATGGGGAGGGGCGTGCGAAGCCGATATTTAACGGTTTCTTGGAAGGGCGGGACAGAGGGATCCAGTGAGACTCGATTCGTCACATCAATCCCATTGTCCTGTTTCGCTCGGTCCTGTTCTCGCAGACTCTTAGCCCCGCCCCGCGCGCAAACGACAGACGAGGCGTAGCAACAGGAGGCAAGTCCGCGTCACGGGAACGTTGCTATCATCGGCGCAAGGAGTTCCACATGGGCATGCTCGAGGGGAAAGCAGGAATCGTCTTCGGCGTGGCGAACAAGCGGTCCATTGCCTGGGCCATCGCGCAGGCGCTCTCCGGCGAAGGAATGCGGCTGGCCTTCACCTATCAGGGCGAGCGGCTGAAGGAGAGTGTCGAGGCCCTCAGCAGCACGATCGAAGGCTCGGTTCTTCTGCCCTGCGACGTCACGGTGGATGGCGAAATGGACGCTGCGTTTCGCGGAGTCGAAGACTCGTTTGGCCGACTGGATACCCTGGTGCACTCGGTGGCCTTCGCTCCGCGTGAGGATCTCGAAAACGAGTTCGTCCGCACCAGCCGTGATGGATTCAAGACTGCGCACGACATCTCTTCGTACTCGCTGATCGGCCTGACCCGCGCGGCGCTCCCGCTGATGGAGAAATCAGGGGGCGGGTCGGTCCTGGCCATGAGCTATCACGGTGCGGTGAAGGCGGTTGAGGGCTACAACGTCATGGGTGTGGCCAAAGCCTCGCTGGAGGCGTCGGTGCGGTACCTCGCGGCGAACCTGGGACCGAGGAACGTCCGGGTGAATGCGATCTCCGCGGGACCGGTCAACACACTGGCCGCGCGTGGAATCAAAGGCTTCACCACGATGCTCAAGCATCACGCAGATAAGGCCCCTTTGCGGCGCAATGTGGAGCTCGAGGAGATCGGCAACGCCGCGCTATTTCTGTGCTCGCCGATGTCCTCAGGGATCACCGGCGAGGTGATGTACGTCGATTGCGGATACAACATCGTCGGGTTGTGATCGGAAACGATTTCGTGGACGAAAGTTGAAGAGCGTTCAGCTCTTGCCCATCACGTAATACCTGCTGTTGGTGGGCTGCTCGCCGCCGCCGCGTGGCTCCATGGTCACCGCCAGCCCCTTGATCGGCAGATCGACGGGCAGATTCTCCACGGTGATGCTGGCCTGGCCGGTCGGCGTGACGTCGAACACGCCTGCGCTTTGCGGTTTCGGCGAGTCGGAGCGGAGGATCCAGAGCTGGTAGCTCTTATCGCCCGGATTCACCGGCATGTTGTAGAAGAACACGACGGCACGGCGGCGACCGGGCTCCAGGAACACACGCGCGGTGGCGGCGGGAGAAACCTCCTGTCCCGCCAGGGCGATCGTTCTGGTTTGCGGCGAGGCGATCTCGGACATCTCCGAATTGAGCTTTTCGTTGTGTGAGGAGAGCTGGCCGTTGGACTCGCTGAGGCGGCGGATCTCCGCATCCTGCTCGATGACCTTCTCGTGGAGGGCGCGCACCGACAGTTCCCGCCAGCCCCACAAGGCGAGGAACAGGGTTGCAGCGGTGGCCAGCCACCAGGGCTTCATCCGGAATCGCTGTGCCGCTTCGATCAGGTTGCTATCGTCAGAGCCCTCGTCAGTGGTGGTGGCGCTCAGAACCCTCGCTCGGGTGTCCGCCGGTGGATTCACTGGCTGCAGGTCGATGGCCAGCAACGTGGCCGCCTCGGCGTACTCCTGATGATCACGCGAACATGCCTCGCACTCCGGCAGGTGGCCGGCCAACGCGCTCGCTTCCTCTGGCGTTGCGGCGCCGAGGACATCGAGGGGGACGATGGAAATGAGTTCTTCGTGGGTCATCGAAAAGCCTGCAGCCGCTCCCGGAGTTTCTTCATTCCGAGCTGCATCCGCGTTTTGATCGTACCGAGTGGTTCCTGAAGCCGTTCAGCGATTTCCGACTGCGACAAACCTTCAAAATAAGCCAGTTCCAGAGCTCTGCGCTGCGCCTCGGGAAGCTCGAGCAACGCATCCCGGACCGCGTGATCCGCCTCTGCACGGATGGCGTTCTCCGCCCCCGTGTTCTTTACTACGAAGCCCGAGTGCGTTGAGATTTCTCGTCCGGCCTCATCTTCACGAGTGGATCGCGTGTTCCGGGACCGCAGGCGATCGATCCCCCGGCTGCGGGCAATGGAAATGAGCCAGGCAATCTCGCTGCCGCGGGAGGGGTCGAACTGCGACGCGCCAGTCCACGCTTTCACAAACGCTTCCTGCAGCACCTCCTGAGCATCGTCGGCATTGTTGAGGATCCGCAGAAGCAAGGCGTACAGAGTGCCGGAGTGCCGGTCGTACAACTCCTCGAACGCAGGTACGTCGCCCTTGGCGACCTCCGCGAGGAGTGGCGAACCTTTGATCGGCGGATTCATTAAAGAGGATGCGGAAGGCTACTCGTTGCTGGCAGAAGGTCGCTATCGGAGGGAAATTCGAGGTCGATCCGGTGGCCGGTGCGATTGGCCAGGATGCTGCCCGGCGTGCCGCTGGGACGGCCGCCGGTCTCTTTATTGGTCCCATGACCACCGGCGCCCCCATCCCAGAAGCCTTTGTCTTTCACATTTTCGCGTGGGTTTCCCGACATCGACCTGTCTCCCGAGGAGCGCATTCTAGACCCTGTTCGAGGTTGGTCTCATGGCATCGCATTGGCAATCACCAGGGCAGGAAAACAGGAGAGCCAATGGTTGATCACACGAATCCCACGAGCCAGTTCCACCCGTACGAACCGCCTTCCGCAATCCCTGTGAGCGAACGTCCACCCTCCGGTGTCAGCAGCATGCTTGCCAATGTCGGAATTGACTCGGAACGGATCAGCGACACGCTGAAGACTTATGACTGGAACGACTCCCTCGCAACGTTCCGGGCCTACGCTCGAGTGAACCCGGGAAAGGTCCTTGGGGGGCTGGCCGCTGTGGTGATCGGCATCGGGTTGCTGCGCCGCCGGTCCAACTGAAAGACCAGCAGTGAAACAGCGCCGGCAACCGCCGGCGTTGTCGTTTACTGGGAGTGAGTGGAGTAGTCCACCAGGACGCGAGCGCCCACGATCCGTCCCTGCAACCGGACATCTGACTCTTTGGGCTGGACCCCGACCGATTTCCCGTGAGCGGTCAGCTCGAAGTCGCTCGCGCCACGACGCAACGTCGCCTTCATCTCCCCCTGATCGTTTTTGGCCTCCACCTGAGCGGCCGTTCGATCGATCATGTCCACCGCCGCCAGTTCCGCGGCATTTTCAGCCAAAGTGGCCGCCACGATCTTGGAGCGGAAGCGCTGTGCTTCGTGGAGTGCCCGGGACGAGTCGATCATGATCAGTTGCATGACCGCGAAATAGAGGATGGCCAGGGCGATCGCCGAAATGAGCGCGTAGCCGCTCTCACTGGTGCGCGCGCGGAACGAAGATCTGATCGATCGCAAGCTTCCCTCCTGAGTCCATGGCAGTCAGCCGCACCGCGTCCTGACCTGTCGAGAGCGTGTAACCGGAGATGCGAAAGGCTGGAACCGCACGGGCCACCCAGTCCCCCAGCAGCTCCGTGCCATTGAATTCCAGCCGGTGCACCTCATCCTCTTTGCGGAAGTCGTAGACGATGGTTTTGGCGAAACCGTCCTGGCCAAGCGAGTAGATGACGAGCATCCGGTTGCTTTGCGTATACCCCTTGAACTCAGCCGGGTAGTACAGCGAATCCAGAACATCGCGGCGCAGGCGGGCCACCACCCCCCCTACTTCAGGATGGGTCAGATAGTTGACCGGCCACTTCTGCTGGACCTTGAACATTTCGTAATTCACGATTCCCACGATGGCCACGAACACTCCGAAGAGCGCCAGGGCAACCAGCATCTCCGCCAGACTGAAGCCGCGAGCGATTCGATGAGTCTTCGGCCGGGCATTGCAAGATCCTTCTTCCGACCGCATCAGAGACGAGGTGCTGAAGGAGCGGCTCAGGGGACATCGCTTCACCACAGCCCGCTCCCCCCGGTGTCCGCACGAAGCACCGAAAGATGCGCCTCACGACGGTACTTCTTGAGTTTCGGATCTTCATCCCAGTGAACGGTCAGGGTGACGCTCTTCACGCGGGGATCGTCCTTGGCTGGCTCGACTTTGATTTCGGTGGCGAATGGCTTGAGCGGCTGGAGCAGGCTGATATCCGACTGAAACGCGGGAGACTGGGAGTCCAGCTGGGCCCAGTCGATGCGGCGCCAGATCTCGGCCTCATTCCACATGGCCTGCCAAACGAGGATGGTCTCGTTCGATTCGCGAAGGTAGTGCTGGCGTTCCCCGAACATGACGATTGTGGTGGTGATCACCACGGCCATGATGGCCAGCGCCACGACGACTTCGATCAGACTGAATCCTCGAGGTCGCCTCATCCGGGCCCGATTCTACTCGCTGCTCGTACGCCCTCATGGCTGCCCGTGTGGCGCGGCCGTCCTCGGCCGCTACTCGAAACGCCTCATGGCTGCCCGTGTGGTGCGGCCGCCCTCGGCCGCTACTCGAAATGCCTCATGGCTGCCCG
>JBDSGC010000082.1:0-4229 GCA_039919215.1 Thermoanaerobaculia bacterium
CCTTCGGCGTCTCCGCGCCTCAGGATGACGAAATCGTTCATCACGCCGTCATCGGCGCATGGCGTCGGTCCCCAGCTCAGGATGACGGCCGGGGATTTCTTCACAAGCTCTCAGGATGTCGATCCACCTCGGCAGAGTTCACCCCATGGACTGCATACAGGACCTGTGCAACACTGCGCACCCTTTCATGTGCGGGATCAATGGAATCTACGCATACCATCCGAGCGCGTCCCCGGTCGATCAGGATGAGTTGACGCGCACGCGCGAGGCCATGCATTCGCGCGGCCCGGACGCGGCCGGCCTGTGGTTCTCTCCTGACCGGCGTGTTGGTTTTGGACACCGCCGCCTCTCCATCATCGACGTCAGCGATCGCGCAAACCAGCCCATGCTCAGTCGCGAGGGCGATCTGGCGCTGATCTTCAATGGAGAGATTTACAACTACCGCGAGTTGCGTGATGAGCTCGAGCGCGCGGGCGAGAGGTTCGACACCACCTCCGACACCGAGGTGGTGCTGCGTTTGTACCGGCGGCGAGGCGCCGCCATGCTGCCGTTGCTGCGGGGCATGTTCGCCTTCAGCATCTGGGATGCACGCGACCGCACCCTTTTCCTGGCGCGCGATCCGTACGGCATCAAGCCTCTCTACTACGCCGACGACGGCCGGACCATTCGTGTGGCTTCCCAGGTGAAAGCCATCCTGGCTGGTGGAGGGGTTTCCACCACACGCGATCCGGCCGGCGTGGCCGGATTTTTTCTGCGGGGCAGCGTTCCGGAACCGTTCACGATGTACCAGTCGATTCGAGCCCTTCCGGCGGGCAGCTCCATGCTGGTGACGCCGGCCGGAGCACAAGCGCCCCGCGAGTATTTCTCCATCGCCTCGACGCTGCGGGATGCCGTTCGATCGAAGGCGGCGTTCACCGACGAGGAGCGGCAGGACATCATCGGGCGCGCGGTCGCCGAGTCGGTGCGCTACCACCTGGTCAGTGACGTGCCTGTGGGCGCATTCCTGTCCTCAGGACGCGACTCCAGCACCATCGTGGCCCTCGCCGCGGAGACCGGGACACAGTTGCAGACGGTGACCCTGCGGTTCGAGGAGTACGCCGGAACGAGTAAGGACGAGGCGCCGCTGGCAGAGTTGGTGGCCCGACGATACGGAACGCAGCACGCCACGCGCACCCTCACCAGTGCAGACTTCCGGAACCAGCTTCCCCAGGCACTGGAGGCCATGGACCAGCCTTCCATCGACGGATTGAACTCGTACTTTGTCTGTCGGGCTGCCGCGGAGCTCGGATGGAAAGTGGCGCTCTCCGGAACGGGCGGGGATGAGCTGTTCGGAGGCTACTCAACATTCCGGATCATTCCGCAGTTTGTCCGCGCCTTCCGCATGTTTCGTCACATGCCTGCGGCGGCCAGAGCGTACGAGCGGATGCACGGCCGGGTGTTCCCGCAGAACGGTCGTTTCAGCCCCAAGACCGCGCACACCTTGAAGTATTGCCACTCGTACGAAGGCGCATACCTCATGAAACGCGGGCTGTTTCTTCCGGACGAGCTCGAGCAGGTGCTGGGGGCGGAACTGGCGCGCGAGGGATTGCAGCGTCTGGGGATGCTCGATCGCATTCGCGCCGTGATCACTCCCGATCCAGGCACCGCATTCTCACGGGTGGCCGCGCTGGAGACGGCGCTGTTCATGCGCAACCAGCTGCTGCGAGATCTCGACTGGGCCAGCATGGCCCATTCCCTCGAGGTGCGCGTGCCGCTGGTGGATGCGTTCCTGCTGCGTCAGGTCGCGCCGGCGGTGTTCTCCACCAACAGGCGCAACGGCAAGTCGATGATGGCGCGCTCGCCGAAGACAGCGCTGCCGGTTTCGATTCTCAATCGCAAGAAGACCGGGTTCACCCTACCCATTCGCGACTGGCTTGCTTCCGAGCATTCTGCGGCGCCGAAACTGTTCGGCATGCGACCGTGGGCGATGTATCTCTACGACCGGAACGTCGCCAGCACGTAGGCGGGCACGGCCGGCGGCGCTGGTTGCCAAAGGCTCCGACAAGATCACGCTCCAACACGTTCTGCCGCGCAGGCTCTTAGCGGCAGCACCGCTGCTCAGCGGCCGACCGAGCGATGCCGCAGCTGCGGCGGCAGAATGAAATTGACCGTGCCGGGAGTGGAGCCGGAAGCCGTGACCACCACCGTGGTGGCGTTGGCGAACGATCCCGCCGAGTTGAAGTACAACGTTCCGTATCGGCCCCGAGGATCGATGGCTACCAGCTTGTAGCTACCGGGCGGCAGAACCAGATCGAAGGCGCCGTTGCGGGCCGTCGTGGTGGCCACGCGATTCCCGTTCGTGGACAGTGCTCCAATCTCGATTCCTGAAAGGGGTGTCCGGGAGGGATCGACTACGGTGCCTGTCACGCGAGTTCCCTTGTTCAGCGCGAAGTCGACGCTGCGGGTGGCTTCGGCGACGAGGTCGTACGCGGGCGCTTCTTCGAACGTCGCGGCGAGCTGGGGATATCCGGTGGCGTAACGGAGCGATGGGTCGAAGGCCACCAGCCGGTAGCTGCCCGCTGCCAGTCCGAGGAGATACGAGCCGGAGGCCGAGGTGGTGACGGTGGCGGCCAGGTTCCCAGAGGAGTCGTATGCGCTCACCAGAATCGATCCGATGCCCGCTCCGGTCGTGGGGTCGAAGACGCGGCCGCTCACCCGCGCTGATCGATCGAGGGACAGATCGACCAGGACAGTCTGGGAACGCAACACCGTCACAGAGGTCGCGCCACGGAATGTGGTGGAGCTCGCATGAAATCGCGGAGCGTAGGTCAGCGACTCGTCGTAAGCGCCGATGATGAAATCGCCAGGGGGCAACACCAGCTGGTAGGCGCCGTTCTGATCCGCTCGCGTCGAGGAGCGTTGGCTGCCGTCGGGGTTGTAGGCCACCACGACGATGCAGCAGACCGCGGTTCCCGCCGCGGTGACCCGGCCGCTCACGTAGCCTCCCCGCTCCGCCTCCAGCGAGACGTTCGCGAGCGATTGACCCGGAGTCAGGGTCACTCCTGGCGTTTTCTCAAATGAATTGGCGCCGGCGTAAAATGCCGTTGCGAAGAGGCGACCCGGGTCGGCCACGAGAAGGCGAAAGATCCCATCGGACACGATCAGTTCGTAGCGCCCCAATCCGTCCGTCATTGTCGAAGCGACCAGAACTCCTTCCACTGTGTAGGCACTCACGACCAGGCCTGGCTGAGGAGCATGGGACTGCTTGTCGGATACGATTCCGGCGATCCGCGCGGAAGCCCGCAGCCGGAAATCCACGACCACCGGAGCCTGGGTCCGAATGGAGACAAAGTCCGCGGACTCGAACGAGTTCTTTCCGGGAAAAAACGACGTCAGGAACCGCGGATTGGTGCTGTTGTCGTAAGCGACAAACTTGTAGGAACCGGGGGGAAGGACGAGTGCATACGCGCCATTGGAACTGGTGCTGGTGAATCCGCGCCGGGTCCCCGACGGATTGTAGGCAACCACGGTGATGTCACCGATGCCACCCCCATCCGCGCCACTGACGGTCCCACTCGCTTTCCCTCCCTCGGTGAGCGTGAAATCGTAGCCACTCCGATCGCCGCTCACAGTCGGCGAGGTTTCGAACGACTCCGCGTTGCCCGCGAAGGTCGTCGCGTAGACGCCGGCGTTGTCATACGCGAGTAGTCGAAACTCGCCCGGAGGCAGGGACAACGAGTAGCTTCCCTTCGAATCCGTTTCCACCGCCGCCTGAGCCGAGCCGGAAGTTCCATACGCGGCGACGACGATCTTCGGGAGCTTCGTGCCGGTCGGGCCGGTCACCGTTCCTTTGATGGTGCCGGCGAGGAGGCCAGAAGCGACCAGAACGTGAAAAAGAGACCAGGCGATCGCGCGGCAGCTCCGGGGAGACAAGGAAGATTTGCGCGAAGGGGCGAGGGACAGGGTCATGGGCTGGTGATGGATGAGGGAGTCGAGCAAACAGAGCAGTTGGGCTCCGTTTCTGGCTGTTTCCGCTTCAAAGCGATAGCATCCCTCGTTGATTCCCGCCAGGTGCAAGTTGGAAATGTGAAGCCTCAGGCGGCCCCACCTCACCTCATGACTCCCTTTTCCCGCCTGCGGATCCGGAGCAAGCTCGCTCTGGTCGTGACCCTGCTTCTGGCGGTGGTGTCCATCGCCATCTTTCTCTATTTTCCGGCAAAGATGAGGCAGCAGGCAGTGGACGGCGTTGC
>JBDSGC010000083.1:0-6926 GCA_039919215.1 Thermoanaerobaculia bacterium
CCGCTTTGTGTCCGCCGCCGCCGAACTGGGCAGCGACCGCCTGCACGTCCACTCCAGGCTTGGCGCGCATCGAGACGCGCGTCGATTTGCCGTCGAGATCCTTCAACAGCGCCGATACCGTCACGCCCTCGATCATCCGTCCGTAATTGACGATGCCCTCGGTGTCTTCCGGCGAGGCGCCCGCCTCGGTGAAGAAGCGGTTCGGCAACTCGATGGTGGCCACCTTCCCGTCCGCAGTGATCTCCAGCGTGGTCAGGCAGAGACCGAGCAGCTTGATGGCCCCCCTCGGCGTGCTCTCGTTGATCCATAGCGACACGTCGCCGGGAACGACACCAGCCCGCACCAGTTCTTCCGCCGCTTCGAACGTGCGGAGCGTCGTGTTGTGGTAGCGGAAGAAGCCGGTGTCGGTGGCCAGCGAGACGTACATGGCGATGGCGGTCTCCCGATCCAGTGGTAGCTTCAGAAAGCGCCGGTTGATCTGCAGCACCATCTCCCCCACCGACGGCGCGTCGACGTCGAGGTAATTGATCTCCCCGTACATGGTGTTGCCGAGGTGGTGATCGATGTTGACCACCGGACCGGGAAGAATGGGGTACCCGCAGCGCTCCACCTCGGGGCACTCCATGGTGAAGACCGCATCGAGACCGCTGGGATAGTCGGCAGGAAGGCTGTCGGTGATGGTGACTTCGTCCGCTCCCGGAATGTTGTGGAGAGCCTTGCCAAAACCATCGCGCACCTGCACGCGGGCTTCTTTCCCCATCTGCCGAATGAGCCTCTGCAGGGCCAGTCCGCTGCCGAGCGCGTCGCCATCGGGATTGCGATGCGAGGTAATCAGAAAGCGGCTGCCGTTGCGGATGCGGTCGGCCACTGCGGCCGCGGCTGCGTCAGGATTGGTCGTCTGTGATTTCGTCAGTTCGTTCGTCGTGGTCATCGGTCTCTCGTGTCTCGGATGTGCGCACGCTGGTCAGGATCGCTTCAATCCGGCCAGCGCGCATGGTGGTCTCATCGAAGCGGAAGTCGAGCTCGGGGGTGTAGCGCAGGCGGATGCGCCGGCCCAGTGCGGAACGGATGGGACCCTTCCGTTTGCGCAACTCGTCGACCATCTTCCGCGTCTCCGCCTCGTCCAGCCCGCTCATGTAAACCTGGGCCAGATGAAGATCGGGGCTGACATCAACGCCGGTAATGGAAGCCATGCCGGGATCGATGTCCTTGAGGTCGAAGCGAAAGACCTCGACGAGCGCGTCGCGAACCGACTCTCCCACTCGTGACGTTCGTCTGGTTTTTCTCATGATCGTGACCGGCTGGAGCGCCGGATCTTACTCCGTTTCAAAATGGGCAATTCCCAGGGTGGCCGCCTCGTCAAAATCGAGTTTCTCCACGGTCCAGCCGGCCAGCGTCCCCTCTCCGTTGGTCTCAACGAAATGGAGAATGCGCTCGAGGGCGGCGTCGGCGGTGGCATCGTCCAGCGACACGAAACACAGACCGAGACGGGCCCGCTGATGCACATCGTTCATTCCAACCTCCGCGGCAGAGATCTCAAAGCGATGGCGAAGCTTGTCCCGGAGGCTTTTTACCACCATGCGCTTGTCCTTGAGCGACTGCGCGAAGGGGATATGCAGCTCGCAGAGGGCGACGGCGACAATCATGAATTACGCACCGACGAGGAGGAGGGCGACCGCGCGAGCGCGGCCGCCGGACCTCGTCCTATGCCAGGACCGAAGCGAGTTGCTCGACCTTGAAAGCCTCGATGACGTCCCCAACCTTGACGTCCTGGAAGCGATCGATGCCGATGCCGCATTCGAAACCCTGACGAACTTCGGAGACATCGTTCTTGAAGTGACGCAGCGATCCAATCTTCCCTTCCAGGATCACGCGGTTGTCGCGGAGCAGCCGGATGCTGGCGGTTCGCGGGATCACGCCATCGAGCACCATGCAGCCGGCGATGACGCCCGCCTTTGGAACCTTGAACGTATTCCGCACCTCGGCCCGTCCCTGGAAGACTTCCTGGAACTTCGGATCGAGGAGCCCGGTCATGGCTGCCTTCATCTCGTCGATGAGGTTGTAGATGATGGTGTGGAGGCGCAGATCGACGCCTTCCTTGCCCGCCAGCTCCGCTGCGCTGCGCTCGGGGCGCACGTTGAAGCCGACCACGATGGCGTCGGACGCGCTGGCCAGCAGCACATCGTTGGTAGAGATCGCGCCCACCGAGGAGTGGATGATGTTGACCTTGACCTCGGGGGTAGAGAGTTTGCGCAGCGTCTCGTTGAGCACTTCCACCGAGCCCTGCACGTCAGCCTTCATGATGATGTTGAGCTCTTTGGCCGTCCCTTCCTTCATGCGCTGGAAGAGCTGGTCGAGCGACATCCGTCCGACCTTGGTCTGTGAGCTTTCGCGCGCCTTCTCCTGGCGCATCTGGCCGATCATGCGGGCCTGAGTGTCGTCATCGACCCCCTGGAACGAGTCACCGGCGTTGGGGACGTCGTCGAATCCGGTGATCTGGACCGGTGTGGCCGGACCAACTTCCTTCACCCGCTCGCCGCGCTCGTCGCTCATAGCCCGGACGCGGCCATACGTGGTGCCGGAGAAAAACGGATCGCCGATTTTCAGCGTGCCGTCGTGGATGAGGACCGTGGCCACGATGCCGCGGCCCACTTCCTTCCGTGCTTCCAGAACGACGCCGCGTGACGGCATCGCCGGTGTGGCTTTGAGATCGAGGATATCGGCGGTGAGCAGGATCATGTCCAGCAGGTCGTCGATGCCCTGCTTCTTGACGGCCGAGACTTCCACGGAGACCACATCGCCGCCCCACTGCTCGACCAGCACGCCGTTCTCGGAGAGCTCGCGACGGACCCGCTCCACGTTGGCGTTCGGTTTGTCGACCTTGTTGATGGCCACGACCATGGGCACCTTGGCGGCGCGGGCGTGGTCGATGGCTTCTCGTGTCTGCGGCATGACGCCGTCATCGGCCGCGACGACCAGGATGACGATGTCCGTCACCTTCGCGCCACGAGCACGCATCATGGTGAACGCTTCGTGCCCTGGCGTGTCCAGGAAGACGATCTTCCGGCCGCGCTTTTCGACGTGGTACGCGCCGATGTGCTGGGTGATTCCGCCAGCCTCACCGCCGGCCACGTTGGTCTCCCGGATGGCGTCGAGCAGCGAGGTCTTGCCGTGATCGACGTGTCCCATGACTGTGATGACCGGACCGCGCGGCGTGATTCCACCACCAGAGTTCTTCTCGTAGGCTTCGAGCTCGCGGGCGTCCTCAAAGGAGACGACGCTGGCGTCGATGTCGAGGTCTTTGGCGATCTCCATCGCCAGCTCGGCACCAAGCGGCTGGTTGATCGAGGCCATGAGCCCCTTCTTCATCAGAAGGTGCTTCATGAGGTCATTGGCCTTGATGTCGAGCTTGTCAGCGAGCTCTTTCACCGTCACGCCTTCGGTCAGCGTGACCTTACCGGTGGGGCGCTTGAACTCCAACACTTTCGCGGAGACGGGGGCACCTTGCTTGCGGGCGTCGCGCCGGGCCGAAGGCAGGGCGCGGTTGCCCGGCTCCTCCCCTTCCACCAGATCGGGCAGAACGATGTCCGGACCGAGGTCGTCATTGATGATCTGCGTGCCCGAAAACGGACCCTTGGTGAAGAGCTGGTTGTCGACTTCCTGCGGCCGTTCACTCTTTCCGCGCTTGCCGGTTCCCTTTTTCTTGGGGCCGCTTTCTTCCTCCGCACCAGGTTTCTTGCGACGGATGGTTCCGCCGCCGGGCAGAGTGGACGGCGCCATTGGAGGGGCGGAACGTCCCAGTCCGGGAGCGCTGGGACGAAGGCCGGGGCCACTGCCCGCACCACCTGGTGCGCGCATGCCCATGCCCGGACCGCTGGAAGGTCGCGATCCCATCGGACCACTGGGGCGCACACCGGGGCCTGCGGGGCCGCCGGGACGCGCGGACAGCGGAGCACCGGGACGCATTCCCCCTGCACCTGCCGGACGCGGAGCGCCGGAGGCAGAGGCGAAGTTGTTCGCGGGCCGCTTGATTGGAGTCTGGCCGGCGTAGTTGGGGCGTGCCGAGGGCACGGTTTGAGCGCGAGGCCCGGTGGCACCGGTGCGCGCTCTCAAGCCTGTCTGGTGAGGTGTTGCGGGCTCCGCGGCCATCGGCTGCTGGACTGGTGCGGCTGGCACGCGAGCAGGAGGCGCTTCGGTGGAAAGGATCGGAGTCGCGGCTGCCGGCCGCGGCTTGACGACCGGCGCGGGCGGTGCTTCGAGCGCAGCGCGCTCCTCGTCCTCGGCCGCCTGGACGAACTCAGGGATGATGACGCTGGGTGGAGCGGGAGCGACCGGCGCTCCTTCTTCCACGGGCACTTCTTTCTTCACGCGTGGCGTCGGTTTGACGATCGGGCGGGGAGGACGAACCGCTTCCTTCTTCGCAGCCACCGTGGGCTTGTCCTCGCGCATGATGACGCTGCGCGAGCGGGTGTTCAGTTTCTTGCCGGTGATGAGCGCCTGGATGACCTCGGGCTCGAGGATCTGATCCGGATCGCTGATCTCCGCGCCGAGCGACTGCAGCCGGAAGATGAGGTCCTTGTCCGAAAGGTTCATCTTCTTCGCAACGTCGCTGACTCGAAATTTTGCTGCCGCCATTCAATCTCCCTTGGGTTACTGACCTGCTCAAACGTTCTTCACATGTTGCTCTGTCCTTCGTCCCCTCACTGGCGCGAGGGGCTCAGGATGTGACGCTTCGACGCGTCACTCCACGGATGCTTCTTCTTTGGTCTCCGAGGCAGCACCATCGGGCTCGTCGCCCTCGGAGGGGTCGTCATCGGAGGCCAGGAGCTCTTCCTCTTCCTCCCCCTCCTCGCCCTCTTCCTCGGACAGTTCCTCGTCTTCGCCGTATGGCTGCTCGTCGATCCGCTCATGCTGACGGGCCAGCTCGATCATCTGCGCGGCCATCTCTTCATCGATGTCCGGGATGGCCATCAGATCCTCGATCGATGCGTTGAGCACCGAGTCCAGATCGTCGTAGCCGGCGGTCTCCAGGCGATCGGCCCAGTCGGCCGGCATCTCCTCGATCTCGTGAACGTTGGTCTGCGCCCGCGACTCGGCCATCGCTTCCTGCAACATGGCGCTGAGCGCGTCGGCCACTTCGCCCTTCACTTCTTCTTCCGACTTGATGTCGATCTTGGCGCTGATCAGCTCTGCGGCCAGACGAACGTTCAGTCCCCGCTTGCCGATGGCCAGCGACAGCTGGTCGTTGTCGACGATCACGTCGAGGTGCGGACGGTGCGCCATCTCGTCGCTGGTGACCGAGACGCGGGTGATCTTGGCCGGTGCCAGCGCGTTCTGCGCAAACTGCACGATGTCTTCGTTCCAGGGAATGATGTCGATCTTCTCGCCGCGCAACTCGCGGATGATCGACTGCACGCGGGATCCCTTCATGCCCACACAGGCGCCCACCGGATCGACGTCGCGCTCGCGGGAGGTCACCGCGATCTTGGCACGCTCGCCCGGTTCGCGGACCGCACCCTTGATGATGACCGTGCCGTCGTAGATCTCCGGCACTTCCATCTCGAAGAGCTTCATGAGCAGCCGGGGATCGGTGCGCGACAGAACCACCTGCGGCCCCTTCGGCTGCGTGTGCACCTCAACGATGACCGCCTTGATGCGATCGCCCTGCGAATAGCGCTCGGCGCGCGACTGCTGCGAACGCGGGATGATGCCTTCGGTCTTGCCATTGAGGTCGATGATCATGTCGCCGCGCTCGAAGCGCTTGACGTAACCGTTCTCCAGTTCCCCTGCCTTGCCGGCGAACTCATTGAAGACCTTCTCGCGTTCGGCCTCGCGGACCTTCTGGTAGAGCACCTGCTTGGCCGACTGGGCAGCGATGCGCCCGAAGTCTTCGGCCTGCTTGGTGACCGGAATGCGCACTTCATCGCCCTGCTCTACTTCAGGATCGATCTTCTGCGCTTCCCAGGTGCGGATCTGCGTGTTCGGATCCTTCACCACATCGACCACTTCCTTGGTGATGTAGGCCAGCCGGATCTTGCTGCCCACCTCGGCGTCCTTCTCGATCTTGCGGGCCTGCTCGAGGGTCCACTGCGCCTGGGGGTCCTCGATCTCGTTCTCGTCGACGACCACGTCCTTGATGACGAACATCTGCATGGAGCCGCTCACCCGGTCGATGAGGGTCTCCATCGGCTCGCGAGTCTTGTAATACTTGCGCGCAGCCGTGGCCAGCGCATCTTCCAGCGCCTTAAAAACGCGCTCGACGTCGATGGACTTCTCGTACGCCAGCGCCTTGATGTTCTTGCTCAGATTCTCGTCGAACATTGGTACTCCCCAGATCGTTTCGAAGTTGCGCGGTCGCGGAGTCGACGGGGGTGACCCCGTTCCTCCGCAACCGCGGAACTGCGAAACCTAAATTTCCACTTCCAGCCGCGTTTCTTTGATGACCTCCATCGGAATGACATAGTCGGGGTCTTTCCTGACCGCCGCATCTGTCACCACGATGGAACCGCCCTCAAACTGCTTGAGTCTTCCCACGATCACGTGAAGTCCACGAATGGGCTTCGACGTCTTCACCCGAACCAGCCGGCCGATGAACTTCTGATAATCCGCGTCCCGGTAAAACTTGCGATCCAGACCGGGAGAGGAAACCTGTAACTCGTACTCCACAGAAACCGCGTCCTCGACATCGAGAAACGTGCTGATCTGGTGCGAAACCAGCGTGCAATCCGCCAGGTTCACCCCACCCTCTTTGTCGATGTCCACCCGCAGCAGGTACGCATGCCCCTGTTTGCGGTACTCGATGTTCACCAGTTCGAGACCTTCAGAGGAGACGATCTTCTGGATCTCCTCCTCGATTCGCCCGGGCAGTGTGTTCATGGCTCCTGTTTCAAAAGACAACAAAAAAAGCGGCCGGATCGGCCGCTTTC
>JBDSGC010000084.1:0-2855 GCA_039919215.1 Thermoanaerobaculia bacterium
CCCCTGAGCGAGGGTAGGGGACGCTGCTGAGCACGCGAGTGCGGCCTTTTTCTTTGGGATCGGCCAGGAGCCTGCGCGGCAGAACTTCTTGGAGCGTGATCTTGGCGGAGCCTTGGGCAACCAGCGCCGCCGGCCGTGCCGGCCCGCTACACTGACAACCATGCTGCAACTCGGAGTGGTGGTGCTCGCGCTCGTTCTGGTTGGCTGGCTGGTGGCGTGGATGGTCGCGCAGAAACCGGTCACCGGCGCCCAGCAGTTCATCCAGCAGCACCGCTACGCCGATGCGATCGCCGAGGCAGACCGCGAGATCGTTCGCTCGCCGTCCGATTCTGCGGCACACCTCCATCGCGCCGAGGCCCTCAAACTCCTCGGGCGCTTTGATGAGTCCATCGAGTCGTATCGCCGATCCGACGACCCGGCAGCGCGAGAGGGAATCGCCCTCGCTCTGGCGCACCTGAAGCGCGATCTCCCCGCAGCACGAAAGCAGATGGAGGAGATGATTGCCCTCTACCCGCAGATCCAGGAGTTCCAGGCGCTGGGGCTGGCTTACGTCCTGTTGCGCTCGGATCAGCGCGACGATGCCCTGCGCATGTTTCGCGATCAGGTCGAGCTTCTGGAGACCCGCTTCCGCGACGACTACACCGACCCCGACCCGCTGTTAGCCGAAACGCTGGTGATGTACGCCGCACTTTCGGAGGCCGCAGGAGACCCCGAGCGCGCGAAGGTTCTTCGGGATCGCGCAGCCGCGTGGTCGCCGGGCAGTGTGTGGGCGACGAAGAGCGACGGGTAGGGCGACGGCGAGCAATCGCGCCATGCACTCCTGTCAGAATTACATCGCACGTTCTCCTCTGCAGAGCGCATTGGAGGCCTGGCTGAAGCCGGCGAAGCCGCAGAAGAACGTAGCTCTGGAGCCGGCGAAGCCGCAGAAGAACGTAGCTCTGGAGCCGGCGAAGCCGGCAGAAGAACGTAGCCCCCGGCTTCAGCCGGGGGAACGCGGCTACCCGATGCAGCGAAGCCCGCTTCAGCGGGCGACAGAAGGGGTTCCGGGTCCACTGGCCAACCACCCCAGGAGTCGCATCCGCTGTTCTGTCGCCCGCTGAAGCGGGCTCCCGAATGTGCGTTCTCGGTTTCCCCCGGCTGAAGCCGAGGCTGAAGCCGGGGGCTACAGTCTCGCCGGCTGCGCCGACTGCTCCCCCTGCGTGTCCGATGATCAGCTCGCCCAGGCGTCGCACCTTCACATCATTGCCAGCGCCAGGCGGTGGAACTCGCCACGGATCTTCTGCATGGCCACGGGGGCGGCGACGGGGTGCACGCGGTTGGTCAGGAGCACGAGAATGCGGTCGCCGTCCGGCTCGACCCAGACCGAGGTGCCGGTGAAGCCGGTATGACCGAAGGCGTGCGCGGAAAGCATGGAGGTCGCGGCGCTGCCGGTGCCCAGTTGCCAGCCCAGACCGCGCGCGTCGTCCAGGCCCGCGGTGTGATCGCGTGACGCCTCGCGCGCGAGGTCGGAGGAGACCAGTTTCCCGTTCACGAAGGCCTGCGTGATCGTGAAGACGTCGGAGGCCGTTGCAAAGAGGCCAGCGTTCCCGGCGGTGCCACCGGCGTGAAAGGAATTGCCGTCGTGCGTCTCGCCCCACATCAGGCCGGGACGCAGATCGCTGATCTCCGGTCGTTCGGCCAATTTCGCTTCGTAGCATTGGCCCCACTCGGTGGCCGCGATCCGTGGCCGCAGGGAGACCGGGGGACGGAAATGAGAGTTCTGCAATCCCAGCGGCTTCACGATCCGCTCGACCGCTCGCTCCACGTAGTCGCCGTAGAGGTCCTGCAGCGCCAGGTAGAGAAGGATGAAGTTGAGATCGGAGTAGACCACCGAGGTGCCTGGCGGGTATGCCGGTGACTGGGCTCGAATGGTGGTGCGGTAGTCGCCGTGCAGATAGAGCGGCATCCAGGCGATGAGTCCCGAAGTGTGCGTGAGAAGGCTCCGGTAAGTGTGCCCTTCGAAGACCTCATCGAGCTTCAAACGCCCCTCCTCGATGGCCTGGAGGATCAGCGTTGTGGTGATGAGCGGCTTGGTGAGCGAAGCGCAGTCGTAGATCGTTTCCTCAGTCGCAGGGATCCGCATGGGGACGACGACCGCGTTGCCCAAGGCGCGAGCTCGCTCGATTCCGGACGACGATCCGATGGCGTACGACGCGCTCGGGAACGATCCGAGGTCGATTTCAGATTGGAGGAAGTCGTCGAGCGTCACTGCTGGCGATGGTGCAAGGCTTCGTCCATGCCCGAATATGTGAGTGCGCGATCGACAGGGGGATGGCTGGCGAAACCCGCTGGCAAGGTGCCGGCCCTACGAAGGACTGGCATTAAGAAAGGGCGCGCAACTGCACTAGAACGGCTGCGCTCACCTGGTGTCAATGACGAATTTCGCAGTGTCTGCAGTGGTTTACGCAACACGAAATGCTTTCCCCGGTGCGGTGGCTCGCGCTGTACCATCCGCCCCGTCAATCCCACTCAGGTCAGGTGACATCCAGTCAATGTTCCGCCTCGAAAAGCTCGAAATTCACGGCTTCAAGTCCTTCTACGAACCCGCCCAACTCACCTTCCCCTCGGCACTCACCGCCGTGGTGGGGCCGAACGGCTGCGGCAAGTCGAACATCTGTGACGCCATCATCTGGGTTCTCGGCGAGAACCGCGCTTCGCACATCCGTGGCGAAACGATGGACGACGTCATCTTTCAAGGCTCCGCGCGCCGGCGACCGCTGAGCATGGGGGAAGTCACCCTCACCCTGAAGACGGAGACCGATCACCAGGCTGCCGATGACGGCCGCATCACGCTGAATCGCCGCGTCTTCCGCACC
>JBDSGC010000085.1:0-4659 GCA_039919215.1 Thermoanaerobaculia bacterium
GTCGAGAGTCCTTCTCCCCGCCGCAGCGGGGAGAAGGTGGCCGTAGGCCGGATGAGGGGTCGATCCTTCCCATCCAGAACCCCTCACCCCCGCTTTGCGGACCCTCTCCCCGCTGCGGCGGGGAGAGGGAACTCGCGGGAGGATGTCATCGAGATCTCAACAGCTCGGCCGCGTTATGATCGTCATTCCATGAGTGGAATCACGACGCATGTGCTCGACACGTCATTGGGACGGCCGGCGGCCGGCGTGGAAATCTGCCTGGAGATCCGGCGCGGAGGGAAGTGGGTACGCGTGGGCAACGGGGCGACGGATGCCGATGGACGGCTTCGCACGCTCACCGGCAACGGCAGCGTGCAGCGCGGCACCTACCGCCTCACCTTCGACACCGGCGCATACTTTCGCGCCGCGGAGCGCGAGGCGTTTTTTCCGCAGGTCGCCATCGAGTTCGACGTGCGCGACGGCGCGCAGCATCATCACGTGCCGCTGCTGCTCAGCCCCTTCGGGTATTCGACGTATCGCGGATCGTAGCGAGCGGCATCCGATAAAAGTCGGGTCCAGTTCGTAAATGGAAAGGTCCCCAGGACCGAAGATCTGGGCCTTTGTGTCGGTGACCGATAACGATACCGATCACGTTGCGACGATTACCCCGCATTGATCGAGGGCTGCCGATCCTCGCGATCAAAAGCGATGAAGGACCACCTACTGGCACCCAATAGTGAAACGATCGGTGCACTCCCGTCATCCTGAGCGGCGTGGGTGGTGGGCGGGAAGCGAACGATCTGCAATCACGAGAGCCTTGCCCGGGACAGTTTCGTGAATGCAGATCCTTCGCCGTCTGCGCGGCTTCTAATGAACCGTGGTCCTCAGCGAGGGGAAAGCGAACTCACGACGGCGACGTTGCAGATCCTTCGGCGTCTCCGCGCCTCAGGATGACGAAATGGTTCATCAAGCCGTCATCGGCGCATCGCGCCGTTCCTCCGCCCAGGATGACGGTCGGGGATTTCTTCACAAGCTCTCAGGATGATGGAAGTTCCTCACGACTCCACCGGCGCATCGCGCCGTTCCCCGGCTCAGAACGACAGCCAATTCGCTACGCCTTCCGCCGGCCCTTCATGATCTTGACGAAGGAGCGGGTGCGGAGCTCGTCGACGGTCAGGCCGGTGGCCAGCGCTTCCTGTTCGGTGATGGCGCCGCAGTTCATGCCGCGCAGGAAGAAGTTGAGCAGGCCCTGGCCAGTGGCGGCGTCGTCGAAGACGTCGCCGACCAGGGTGGCCTGTCCTGCTTTCTCGATGAAGTTGCGCAGGCGCTCGGTGGCCGGCGCGAGGCTCTCCAGGAAGAACGAATAGACGGCGGCGTAGCGGGTGGGAAGCTGCGCGGGATTGAGGTCCCAGCCCTGGTAGTAGGCGTTGATGAGCGAGTGGCGGATGTGATCGACGTGCAGGCGCCAGGCGCGATGGACGGTCACCCGGTTCTCCACCAGCTCGTCCGTGGTCAGCGGTTTTTCCTTCGTGCCGCGATGCGGGCCGATGGGCATGACGTTGGTGGCCCCGTCGGAGAGCCAAAGGCCGGTGCCGCTGTACGCCACCTGCATCATGGAGCGGGCGAAGTCGCAGGCCGGGTGATCCATGCGCTGATGCGCGGCGGTGATGTTGCAGCTCGCGGTGTAGTCGTACGTCCCGAAGTGCGCAGCCACCGCGCGACCCTGGGCCGCCTGCAGAAAGAGCGGCAGGTTCGATTCTCCCCGCTCGTTGAGGATCGACTGCGTCGTCTCGATCATGAACTCCAGCTTCAGAGTTCCTGAAGCAAGGCCCAGCTTCGACTCCATCGTCTCGAAGATCTTCACCAGCGCGTCGACCTGCTCGGGCAGCTGGATCTTCGGCAGCGTCACCACGAACCACGGCGGCAGCTTGCCGCCCGATGCTTCGAGCAGCGAGGTGACGAAGAGGTCGAGCGTGCGCGCGCCGCGGCGGAAAAGCTCCTGGGAGAAGGTCTTGATGCGGATGCCGATAAAGGGCGGCAGCGTGCCGTTCTCCAAACCGGCCGCCACTTCCCGCGCCGCCGACTCCGCGTGGCCGTCTTCCTCGGCATCCGGACGATTTCCGTAGCCGTCCTCAAAATCGATGCGGAAGTCTTCCACCGCCTCGCGCTTCAACTTCTCCACCACGCGGTTGTAGATGGTGTGGGCCAGCCAGGCCGGCTCGTTCGAACGCTTCACCGCGTCGGAGTCCTTCTCCAGGTGACCGAGGAGCTCCCGCGAGTCGATCACCGAATGGGCCAGCGGAAGGAGATCGGCGCCGGTGAGGCCGATGGCGCGCGCGAAGATGAAGGGATCGGGCGCGTACTCCTGCAGCGAGCGCAGGGCCAGAGCGCCGAGCTTGACGGTGGTGTCGGACTTGAACAGCTGCGCGCCGCCGTACACGGTGTGCACCGGCTGTCGCTGCGGACCCTCACCGGGAAAGCGTGCGGCGAAGGCTTCCAGAGCGGGATCGAGAGCGGTGCTGGCGGCGCGAAGGTCCTGATCGGTGAGCGTTGGTTTCATCGTGAGTTGGTCAATCGCGTGGGTCAATGAGGGTGGGCCAATTCGTGTGGGTCACTTCGACGGTCAGTGCGAGCGGATGAGATGAGCGACGCCCCATCCGACCAGCACCAGAGCCGAGAGGATGATCCAGGCGTGATCGTGGCCGTAGGTGGACACCGGGAAGTGGTTGCTGATCATGATGAAGACGACGGGCACAACCATGAAGGTGTTGTGCTTGGAGCGTTGCCGGGCCACCGAAGCCAGGCGCATGTCGGGCTCGGTGCCCGCTTTGGTGGCAGCGATGAGCTGGCGCTGGGCGGGAAGAATGCGCATCCAGACGTTCGCGGCCATGAGCGTGCCCATCATCGCGCCAATCTGCATGTAGGCGGCGCGATGGCTGAACAGCCGCGTTGAGGCGTAGATGGCCACGACCAGCAACGCATAGGAAAGGACCACGCCGGCCATTTCCTGTTTTGCAATCGGCGACACCCAGAGCAGGTCGTAAAGAATCCACGCCCCGATCAGGAAACCGACGCTCACGGCCGTGGCCCTGGCGTTCGAGACGTTCCAGACGTCGGGGTCGTTCATCAGCTTGCCGTTGTAATACACAAGGAAGAGCAGGGTCAGGCCCGACAGCCAGGTCAGCGCCGCTTCCCACTTGAACCAGTGCAGCGTGCCGGGGAGCATCTCCGGCACCTTCTGCTTCTCCACGATGTAGAAGCCGCCGCTGTGGACCATCCACACCTGCTTCTCCTGGCTGAACCGGCGATCGAGCCAGGTGAAAAAGTAGGTCTGTCCGATCCACATGATTCCGGCGAAGACGTGGAACCAGCGGATGGCGAGGTTGAGCCACTCACGAGCGATGTAGGGCAAGCGGGCGGATTCTAGCTGAAGGGCGAAGGGTTTGCCGCCTCACGCCGCGGACCGCGGACCGCGGAGAATGCGGGATAATCGCGCGCCATGCGAGCCATCGAACGAATTCTCGAGCAGTTGAACCGGGCATGGGAAGGCGAGGCGTGGCACGGCCCTGCCTTGCGCACGCTGCTCGACGGAGTCAGCGACGAGGGATCGCGCGCGCATCCGATCGCCGGAGCGCATTCCATCCTCCAGATCGTCGTGCACTGCGGCGCCTGGATGGATGTGGTGTCCCACCGCCTGATCGGGAATCCTCGGGAGCTGACCACGGAAGAGGATTGGCGCGATGTGGCGTCGATGCGTTTCTCCGACGCGGTGGAAGAGCTGACCAACGCCGAGGGCCGCCTGTGCGACGCGGTGGCACGGCTGCAGACGGGCGATCTCGATGCGATCGTGGCTGGCCGCACGGACACCGTCTACACGACGGTGCATGGAGCCATCCAGCACAACATCTACCACGCCGGCCAGATCGCGCTGCTGCGGAAGCTCGTGTAAGGCGCCATCCGCGCGATGACCGCTTTGCTGTTTCGTAGCGCCGGCATCCCTGCCGGCCGTGCCGCTGGCCGACTGAACGCAAAAGAAAACGGCGGCTCTTTCGGAGCCGCCGTGGAATCAGAGGCGAGTATGCCGGCTCAGGCGGTGACTGGCTTGGTGCAGAACTGGTCGAACGCGGCGGTCAGCTCCGAGGCGATGTCGTGCGGCTGGCGTCCTTCAATCTGCCAGCGCTCGATCATCTTCACCACCTGGCCGTCGCGCATCAGGGCCATGGAGGGTGAGGAGGGACGGTAGCCCACGAAGTATTCGCGAGCGCGGGTCACGGCATCGCGATCGTTGCCTGCAAACACAGTGATGGTCTGATCGGGTTTCACGCCGTGCTCCATGGCCATGGCCACAGCGGGCCGGGCATTCCCCGCCGCGCAGCCGCACACGGAGTTCACGATGACGAGGACTGTTCCCTTTTTCGCGCCGAGCACTTCATCCACCTGCTCTGCAGTTCTGGTTTCCTGAATGCCCAGGCTGGAGAGTTCCCGCCGCATGGGTGCAACCATCTGTTCGTCGTACATGGTTCACGATCCTCCGCTGACTGCACGAACTTCGACCCCCGGCGAAAAATTGCGCGGGGGCCGAAAGCCGGAGCGGAAGGGACCCGCCCCGGCACGAAAGCTACCAGCTTGCACAGCAGAACGTCTTGGAGCGTGATCCTGGCGGAGCCTTGGGCAACCAGC
>JBDSGC010000086.1:0-4696 GCA_039919215.1 Thermoanaerobaculia bacterium
TCTCGACGAATCCTTCCAGTTGCTGCCCCTGGAACTGGATCTGCTTCGGCCGCTGCGGCAGGCTGAAACTCTCTTTGCCCCGCGGACAACTCAGCACCACGTGATCGGCGAAGGTGGTCTGGACGAACGACCCGGCCATGATCACGCTGGGGTGCTTGGGGCAGGGTACCGGCTGACCGGCCCAGTACGCCCGGGCCATGTCCCGCATCTGCTCGACTTCGTTCGGCATCGGCGATGGATTGTAACAGGCGTGGTTCTGAGCGAAGCGAACGTAGCGCCGGCATCCTTGCCGGCCGTGGCGTAGGCTTCCAGGCGGTGCTCCCGGGCGCGCTCCCGCGGGCAGGATGCCCGCGACACGGCCGGCAGGGATGCCGGCGCTACGAAATCAACCGCGACGGCTAGAACTTCGCCAGTTCTTCCACGATCGCATCGATGGCGCCGAGGGTCGGTTTCGTGTCGGCGATGCTGTGATTGATGATGATCGAGAAGTAGCGGGTGCGCCCTCCCCCGCTGCGAACGATGCCGCTCAGCGCGTTCACGCCGGCGATGGTTCCCGTTTTTCCGCGCAACCGGCCGGCCAGGGGAAGCAGCCGCTTGCGCAGCGTCCCCTCTTCGCTCGGAACGGCCATCAGGTCCCACCACGCACCGCGCCGCGATGGCCCGTCCATCCAGCGAAGCAGCTGCACAACGGCGTTGGGCGTGACCAGGTCGTCGGGAGAGAGTCCCGACCCGTCGACGAAGCGAAACTCGCTTCCGTCGATCCCGGCCTCGTCGATCAGAAACCGGCGCTCCAACTCCCGCGAGGCTGCGTACGTGGCGGGCACTGCGCCGGCAGAAAGACTCTTGAACATCATCTCCGCATAGAGGTTCTGACTCGGTTTCAGGACCACGGCGAGAAGCGACGAAACCGGCGGCGAATTGATCGACGCCAGCCGCTCAGCCCAGGGGCGCGGTGAGGTGTTCAGCCGCAGCTTGCCGCGCACCTCGATCCCCGCGTGCAGCAGCACGTCGCGCAGTGCCTGGATGGCGTAGAGCGCCGGTGTGGCGATGGCTGGAAGCTCCTTCAGAGATTCCTTCACCGGTCCGGAGATGCGGATCCCGTTCGCCTCATCGCTGCGGATGGTCGGATCGCTCTCCTGCGCGCACACCACCTCTGCGCTGGCCGCAACGAATTCGGGATCGGTCCGCACCATCGGCGACTGGCAGTGATCGATGACCACGCCGGCCACGTTCTCGTTGTAAGCCAGGGCATCGACCGGTGCCGCGTAGTTCTCGCCGAGGTTGCCGACTTTCCAGCTTCCGGGGATGGTGATGCGATCGAATTGCGAGACGTCGGCCACGAGGTCGCCGTCGATCGCTCGAATTCCTCGCGCCCGCAGCGCCTCCACGAACGGCGCGAACACCGCATCGCGATCCCAGGACCAGCGGCCGCCCAGCGAAGGATCCCCTCCCCCGCGCAACACCAGGTCAGGACCATCGAGAAACAACTCCGTGGACAACTGCCGGTCGAATCCGAGGCAGGAAGCGACCGCCGCCGATACGAAGAGCTTCCGATTCGACGCGGGGATCATCAGGACATGGGAGTCATGCTCATACAGCGTGGATCCTCGGTCATCTTCGACACGGATTCCCCAGATGGCGTGCTGGAACGGGGCGGCGCCGATGATGCGATCAATCGTCCTGGCGAGACCGGGCGCTGCCGCGGTGCCGCTGGCGACCTGCGCACGCGCCTGCGTCGCCAGCAGGAGCAACCCGAAAAACGTCAGCAGGCGCTGCAGCGAGTGGGTTGCGCGAAGCAATCGGATCGAGCGGTGCATGGTCAGCGGTGGCAATCTTCTTCGATCGGTGGCCTTACGCGAAGGTCATTCCTTCCGAAGTGGGAGCGTTGGCCAGATGATCGCGCGCCGCTTCGATGATGCTCGCTGCATCGATTGACGGAAAGCGCTTCGTCAGTCGACCAGCCACCGCACACGATTTCAAAAGCTCGCCGTAGTCGCGGGACAGAGAATAGACAGGAGCTTCTCCCTCAGGGTCATCGGTGCCCTGCAGATTCGTGGAGCTGCGTCCAACTCGTTGCGGCAGTGGTTCGATCGATGCGGAAGGCTCACCATCAATCTCCCGCTGGAGCGACCGGCACACCCGCGACAGGACGCCGCGGTCCTCGGTCAGGATCGCTGCATCCAGCAGGAACAATCGATGGGCCGCCACCAGGTCTCCCCGTTCGGCGACCATTCGGTTCGCCAGGTGCAACGCGAGCTCCGCCGGATCGACCGCGTCGGCCGTTCGTTCCTCGGACGCCGGACCTCGATAAGCCACCATCTCCCAGATGCCGACCCGTAGCGCGGCAAAGCGACCCTTTTCCCCGAGCAGACCGGCAAGGCGGAACGCGGCTACCGCGGCGATGAGCTTGTGTCCGAGATCCTCAGAGTCCTCGGCGGCCACCGCGAAGTAGTCCGTCGGAAAATCGGCGTCCTCGAAGCGTGCCGCCAGCCACCGTTCCGCGCGCAACCGGTCGCTCCCGGCGATGGCCTGACGGAGCTCGTCCGCATCGCGCGGCGCATTCCCCTCCACCGCGGGTGGATCGAGGAAGGGAGGCTCGCTCCAGGGCTGCCGGCTGGCGGCCGCGTAGATGGCGCATTCGGTGATGACCTCGTCGAAGCGGTCGCCGAGGGACTGTCGAAGGTCCCATGCGGCCAGACAGCAGAACAGGGCGTGTTTGGAGTGCTGGGAGGGTGCGTACGCGAGGATGGCGAAGCGGGAGACCGCCTGCCAGAGCTCTTCGGAGCTGTGCTCGGCGCGGAAGTCGCGCACGGCGGCGGGGATCGCTTCCAGGTCCCGCTCGATGAAAGGCTCGTAAAGTTTCATGGGACCGGTCGGCCTGAGCGGTACAGCCTAGATGAATGAAGATGCTGGGGCTTGCCAGATCCAGCGGACGTCCGTGCCGCGTTCGGATCGTACTCCGCCTTCAGGGCTTCTTTTTCCTGGCCGGACCGGCGGCGGAGGGCTTCGCGCTGGTGGGGCGCACCGCTCCCTTGGCTGTGGAGGGGGGATTGGTGATGACGCCTCCGTCCGATTCGCCACGACCGTCTTCGATGTCCACGGTCTGGGTCATGGCGTCGTTCCCGTTGGGAGCCGGCTGCGCGGCCGCGGGGGCGATGGTATCGACGGCACCTCCCGTGGAACGGGTGGAAACTGCCGAACGTTCCCGGCACGCCAGCAGGGTGACGTTGAGGAGAATCAGAAACAACAGCGTGGCTGGTTTTCGCACGAATTCCTCATCCCCTGATCGGTGAAGCGCGTCCGACACTCATGCAAATATCCTGACAGGATTCGCTACAATGCGCCCCGATGGGCGAGCGGAAGCGAATCGGTATTTTCGGCTGGGGCATCGTCGCTCCGAAGTCCCCCGAGATCGGTACGTTCGAACAGAATCTGGAGCGATCGGATACCTGGCTCTCCCCGTTTCTCGGCTACGGCCAGTCGAATTTTCTCGTCGGCTACCCCGACTTCGACTTCGAAACCTATCACGACTGGTTCGACCAGCGTTTTCCTCCGGCGAAGTTTTCTCAGCTGAAGGAAAAGATGGGCCCTATGGTCCAGTATGCGGTCGGCGCGTTCGTCCAATCCCTCGCGCAGAATCCGGGCATGGAGACTTACCTTCAATCGCTGGGCACCGCCTGCCACGTCTACGTAGGAACAGGCCTCGGCGAGGTGACGGTGCAGCACGATCAGTCCGTTGCTTACGATCGGGCGTTCCGTCGGTGGAACGAATTCTGGGCCGCAGCAGAACGCTGCGCCGCGTTGCGGGCCCACCGGCAGGGTCCGGCCGACGCCACGGCGCCTCCCGATCCGGCCACAGAGCCGGTGGGGTCGGAAGCGTGGATCGACGCCAAAGGGATCTGGGAAATGCATTGGGCAGAGCGGAGCGACTCGCTGCGCGAATATCTGGACGAGGCAGCCTCCATCCAGGCCGAGCCGGTCCCCTCGTCCTCCGGGAACGCGAAGCTCAGCGTGATCCGCCAGAAGCTCAACAAGATCCGCGCGCTCAATCGCAAGTGGGGCTGTCCTGACGAGCCGTGGGCGAGCGTCTCCCCGAATTACCTCTGGAACATCTCGAATATCGCGGCAGCGCAGATCTCCATGGTCGGAAAAATCGTGGGGCCGGCGTATGCACCGGTGGCCGCCTGCGCCTCGTTCGGCATCGCCGTGAAGATGGCCATGCAGGCCATCGAGTCGGGCGACGCCAAAGTGGTGGTGATCGGAATGACCGACCCTCCCCCGCACCCGGTGGTGATCTCCGCGTTTTACAACGCCAATGTCCTGTCGGCGGACGCTGATGTCTCCCGCCCGCTCACTGCCTTCAAGGGAACCCACGTCGCAGGCGGCGCCTGCATCTGGATTCTGGGAGAGGCCGCCGAAATGATGGCCCAGGGGTTCCGTCCACTGGGGATGGAGATCGTCGGTGTCGGCGCCTCCTCGGATGCCCATAACATCATCACCCCCTCCAAAGGCGGACCGCAGCTGGCCATGCGCGCTGCCCTGGAACATGTGCAGTCCTCGGAGGTGACGACCTGGGACATGCACGCCACGGCCACGCCGGGCGACGCCACCGAAATCGCTCATTCCCTGGAACTGCTGCATCCCGACGTTCTTTTCACCGCACGCAAAGGCACCTTTGGCCATGGGATGTCGGTGG
>JBDSGC010000087.1:0-6863 GCA_039919215.1 Thermoanaerobaculia bacterium
AAGTACGTCAAGATCGCCGACACCATCAAAGGCTTCCGCGAGATCGTGGAAGGGAAGCACGACGACGTTCCGGAGCAGGCGTTTCTGCTGCAGGGCACCATCGAAGATGTTCTCGAGAAGGCCGAGCAATACAAGACCGCGGCTGCATAAGAGACCACCATGGCCGATCTGCCGACCAAAATCAGTCTCACCATCGTCACCCGTGAGAGGAAGATCATCGACGTCGAAGTCGACGAGGTCGTTCTGCCGGCGAGCGACGGTGAGATCGGGGTCCTGCCGGGGCACACTCCGCTGCTGACGACGCTCAAGATCGGTCAGATGCGCTATCGCGTGGGCACCACGTTGCATCGACTGGTGCTCTCCTGGGGGTTCGCCGAGGTGCTTCCTGACAGGGTCATCGTGATGGCAGAGACGGCCCGCCTGCCCGAAGAGGTCGACGCGGCCGCGGCGGAGGACGAGAGGCGCCAGGCCGAGCGCGAGCTGGCGGATCTCAGCTCGCACGACCCCGAGTTCGCGCTGGTCGAGGCTCGGCTGGAAGAATCGATCGCGGTGATCGGACTGGGTCGCGATCATTAGAGTTCGGCAGCTCACCGCTTCTGACGGATTCGCGCGTTGGCTCCTGTCAGGTAGCGACAGGAGCTCCGGGTAGGAGCCTGCGCGGCAGAACGTCTTGGAGCGAAACCTTGGCGGAGCATTGGTTTGCCGCGAGGCCTCAAGCTTGCACGTCGCGAGAACCAAAATCATGGACCGCTGGCTCGAGAAGTTCGCCACCACCAATCTGCGCCGCAGCGCCGACACGGCTCACGACTTGAAGACACCCCTCAACGTCGCGGTGCTGAACCTCGAGCTTCTCCGCATGCGGGTCGCCAAGGTCAGCGGGAGCCAGGTGGACGAAAAGCTCGCCGGTTACACCGTAGCGATCGAGACGGAGCTGCGCCGGATGGCCCAGATCTTCGATACCTTCTTCGTGCTCTCCACCCCGCCCAAAGAGGAGGGCGAGCCAGTGCCCATTGAACTCGGACCTCTCTGCCGGGAAATCGCGACCGAATCAGGTGTCGACCTGGTCATGGATCCCCTCACGCTCACGGTTCCGGGACATCAGTCCAGAATCCGGCAGTGCCTCCGCCAGTTTTTCGATGGTGTCTCGAGGCTTTTCAGTGGGCAGACCACCGTTTTTGAAGCCAGGGATGGCGACGGAAGCTTTGAGCTCCGGGCAACCAGCGAATCGGTCCCTGAGAACTTCGAACCGACCAAGATTTTCAAGTTCTACTACACGGATCTTGCGGGGAACGCTGACCTTTCATTGGCCTCCGCACGCCTCATCGCCGAAACGTATGGAGGTGAGCTGAATGCCTCTCAGGATCGTGATAAGGTCACTTTGAGGCTGCAGTTTCCCACCAGGTAAATATGAAGAGAGTCCTGATCGTAGACGATGACCGCGCCACCAGCGCCGGGATGGCTGACGTCGTCGAAGAGTGGGGATACGAAGCGGAAGTGGCGGACACGGTGAAAGCCGGCTGGGCCTCGGTCTCCAAGCTGGTTCCCGACGTAGCCATCGTCGACCTCAAACTGCCCGACGGCTCAGGCCTCGACCTTCTTCATCGCATCAAAGAGGTGTATCCCGATGTTTCGGTCGTCATCCTGACCGGACATGCCACGGTGGACTCCGCGGTCAAGGCCCTCAAGGTAGGCGCCGAGGACTACGTGACTAAGCCCGTGGACCTGCCGCGCCTGCAGGTGATCCTCAAGACGGTCGAGGACAAGCAGTTGATGAAGCAGGAGATTCTCGAGCTCCGGCGCCAACTGCAGAAGATGGGAGCGCTCGGTCATCTGGTCGGCAAATCGCCCCGGATGCAGAAGTTGTTCGAAGAGATCGAGATGGTGGCCAATACCGACGCCAACGTGTTCATCGTCGGCGAGTCGGGGTCGGGCAAGGAAGTGGTCGCCAACACCATTCATTCGCTCTCCCGGCGCAGGAACAAACCATTCATCGCCTTCAACTGCGGCGCGATTTCGCCAACCTTGATCGAGTCGGAGATCTTCGGACACGAAAAGGGCGCCTTCACCAACGCCATCAAGCGTCGCGAAGGCTACTTCGAGATGGCCAAGGGGGGGACGGTCTTCCTCGACGAAATCACGGAGATGCCGATCGAGCTGCAGGTCAAACTGCTGCGGGTGCTGGAAGAAGGAAAGTTCCGGCGCGTCGGCGGCAATGAAGAGATCAACATCGACGCAAGGATCATTGCTGCCTCCAATCGTGATCCGCTGAAGGCGATCACCGACGGCAAGCTGCGCGAGGATCTCTACTACCGTCTCAACGTGTTCCCCATCGAAGTCCCTCCACTCCGCGAACGTCTGGAGGACATTCCGCTGTTCTCCCACTTCTTCCTGCAGAAGCTCAACGAGACGGAAGAGAAGACGGTCGAGGACATCGAGCCGGATTTCATCGAGGCCTTGCAGCAGTACGAATGGCCCGGCAATGTCCGCGAGCTTCGCAATGTCATCAACCGCGCGTTCATCATGGCCCGCACCGCGTCCCTGACCGTGGAGTGTCTGCCGGACAAATTCCTGGGCGCCCGGAAGCGACGCAGCCACAACACGATGACCATTCCGCTGGGGCAACCGATGGAAGAGGTCGAGAAGATCGTGATTGAAGAGACGTTGCACATGACGGACGGCGATCGCCGTCGCACCGCTGAGATTCTCGGAATCTCGTACAAGACTCTGTACAACAAGACGAAAAAGTACAAAGCGGCCGGCGGCGGAGACGACGAAGAGGAAGAGTAGGGGAAACCAGAAAGCAGAAACCAGAAAAAGACAACGAGGCACCGTCATCCGGCGAGCCACGACCTTCTGCCCTCTGGTTTCTGGTTTCCCCTCCCCTCTGGTATTGTCCGTCGCCCCGGTTCAGGTCGCTTTCCTTCGCGCGCGCCCGCATTGCCCGCGAGGAATTTTGGCTGTGACCGCTTGAGTTTTGGGCGTTCCTCAATGGCTAAACACCTCGTCATCGTCGAGTCTCCTGCGAAAGCGAAGACGATCAACAAGTTCATCGGCAGCGATTACATCGTGAAAGCGTCGGTGGGCCACGTCCGTGACCTACCGAAGAGCGAGCTCGGTGTCGATGAGGAAACCTTCCTCCCAACCTACGAAGTACTGGAAGGGAAAGAGAAGGTGGTCAGCGAGCTGAAGGCCGCCGCCAAGAAAGCCGACATCATCTTCATCGCCTCCGACCCTGACCGCGAAGGGGAAGCCATCGGATGGCATGTCATGAGCCTTCTGGGCAAGGACGCCAAGAAGGTCCGGCGCGTTCTTTTCCACGAGATCACAAAAAACGCCGTGATCAAGGCCATCGAGTCTCCGACGGAGATCGACATGAACAAGGTGAACGCGCAGCAGGCCCGGCGCGTCCTCGATCGCCTGGTCGGCTACAAGCTCTCGCCTCTGCTTTGGGACAAAGTGCGTCGTGGACTGTCTGCCGGCCGCGTGCAGTCGGTGGCCATGAAGATGATCGCCGAGCGCGAAGAGGCCATCAAGGCATTCATCCCCGATGAATACTGGAGCTTCGCCGCGAAGCTGGCCGCCGGATCCCCCCCGCAATTCATCGCCAAGCTGACCAAGATCGACGGCAAGAAAGCGGAGATCGGCAACGAAGAGCTGGCTCGTTCCATCGAAGCGGCCATCAAGAGCGGCGAGTTCGCCATCGAGAAGATCGCCCGGAAAGAGAAGAAGCAATCGCCAGCCGCTCCGTTCATCACCTCCAAGCTGCAGCAGGAAGCCTATCGACGCTTCAAGTATCCGGTGAAGCGCACCATGCAGATCGCCCAGAAGCTGTACGAAGGCAAAGAGCTGGGCGGCTCGTTCGGACATGTCGGGTTGATCACCTACATGCGCACCGACTCGGTCCGCGTCAGCGACGACGCACTGGGCGAGGTGCGGACCTACATCGCTGCGAAATATGGAGCGAGCATTCTTCCGGACACCCCGAACCTCTACAAAGTGAAGAAAGGGGCGCAGGCCCAGGAAGCGCACGAGGCCATCCGCCCTACCTCAACGGAGTTCGACCCGGAGTTGGTCAAGGACCAGCTGACCCGCGAGGAGTACAACATCTACAAGCTGATCTTCGATCGCTTCGTGGCCTCGCAGATGAAACCGGCGCTGTTCGATGTGACCGACGTCGACATCCGCAACGGGGCGTACACCTTCCGCGCTTCCGGTGAAGTGCTGAAGTTCCCGGGATTTCTCTCAGTCTTCCGCGACGCGAATGTCGAAGGGGTCGAGCCTGAAGAGGACGAGAAGCCGGAGAATGAACGGGCCCTCCCGGCAATGGAAGAGGGAGAAGCGCTCAAACTGCTGAATCTCGATACCCGGCAGAACTTCACTCAGCCGCCGCCCCGCTTCACGGAAGCCACGCTGGTCAAAGCGCTGGAGGAGAACGGCATCGGCCGCCCTTCGACCTACGGCCAGATCCTGACCACCATCCAGGCGCGCGACTACACCTACAAAGACGACGGCAAGTTCCATCCGACCCAACTCGGACTTCTGGTGGCTCGGCTGCTGAAGCAATCCTTCGGCGACATCATCGACGAGAAGTACACCGCGAAACTGGAGGAAGATCTCGACGAGATCGAAGACGGCAAGCTGGAGTGGACCCAGGCCATGCGCGACTTCAACGTCAAGTTCAGCCACGACCTCGAGCGGGCCGGCAAAGAGATGATCGAGGTCAAGCGCACTGGCGTCGAGACTGACGAGAAGTGCGAGAAATGTGGCGCACCGATGGCCATCAAGTTCGGGCGCTTCGGCGAATTCCTCGCCTGCACGAACTACCCCGAGTGCAAGAACACCAAAGAAACCGCGCGCAGCACCGACGCCGAACAGGCCGACGGTGAAGTGGTGGTTTGCGACAAGTGCGGCAAGCCGATGCAACTGAAGCGCTCGCGCTTCGGTCAGTTTTTCGCCTGCACCGGTTACCCCGACTGCAAGAACACCAAAGACCCGCGTCTGCTCAAGGCGAACATCCCCAACGATCCGCAACCGCCCTGCGAGAACTGCGGGAAAGAGATGGTTCTGAAGAGCGGTCGTTACGGCCCCTTCTACTCCTGCTCCGGCTATCCCGACTGCAAGACCATCCGTAAGATCGGCACCGGGCCCGGCGGTGCGGCCAAACCCACCGGCGTGAAATGCCCGCAATGCAACGAGGGCGATCTGGTGGAGCGCCGCTCACGCCGCGGCGTCTTCTTCTCCTGCTCGCGCTATCCCAAGTGTGACTTCACGCTGAACAGCCGCCCCGTTCCGCGTCCCTGCCCGAAGTGTGGAGCTGCCTTCCTCCTGGAGAAAGAGACCAAGAAGGAAGGGCACATCGAGTATTGCAACAACGCCGAGTGCGGATACCGCGAGAAAGTCACCGGCGGCGGCGCCGACGCCGCCAGCGCCTGAGCCGGCAGCCGGCGGCGTTGGTTCGCAAACCGTCCGCCACGATTTTGGTTTCAACCGCGTTCGCTCGCGCGCCTTTGGAACGGAGCGCCGGCATCCTTGACCGGCCGGCAGGATGCCCGCGGACCGAGGGATCTAGGGCGTTCCAGAGAACGCGGGTTGAGGCGAGAATCCTGGCGGACGCTGTGCGAACCAACGCCGCCGGCCGTGCCGGCCCGGTCTCAGCGCAGGAACTCGCGCACTGGTGGTGTGATCAGGTCGTAGTCGATCAGAAAGGTGTCGTGACCACTGGGTGACGCGATCCGCACATGCTCGACCGGTGTGCCGTTGTTTTTCATGGCGGTCTCCACCCGGCCCACTTCGTCCACAGGGAAAAGCCAGTCCGTGTCGAACGAAATCAGCAGCGTGGGGCCCTTCCAGCGCGCGAACGCGGCATCGAGAGAGCCGTGCTGTTCTTCGAGGTCCATCTCATCCATGGCCGCCTGCACGCGGATGTAGGAGTTCGCGTCGTACTGCGACGCGAACTTCTTTCCCTGATACTCAAAGTACGAATCGATCTCGAACTGACGGGTGGTGCCCCGCCGGCGGCGGGCGAACTTCGACTGCAGAGCGCGGGAGGACAGATACGTCATGTGCCCGACCATGCGGGCGACCTGCAGGCCTCGCAGCGGGTCCGCTTCATCGTAATAGTCGCCGCCCCGAAAGCGGGGATCGCTCTCGATCATTTTCCGACCGATGATGTGCCAGGCGATTCCTTGCACCGGGACCGCGGCTCCTGCGGCCATGGCGATGATCGACTCGGTCATCTCCGGGTAGCAGGCCGCCCACATCAGTACCTGCATGCCGCCGAGCGATCCCCCGGCAATCGATTTCAATCGCTGGATGCCGAGGTGATCCAGGAGGAGCTTCTGGGAGTGAACCATGTCCTCGATGACCGGCCACGGATAGCGGGAGCCATACGGTTTCTCATCCGCCGGATCGATACTCGACGGCGAGGTGGTGCCGAAGCAGGAGCCGGGGATGTTTGCACAGACCACGAAGTAGCGATCGAGATCAATCCCTTTGCCGTGGCCGATCAGCCCGTCCCACCATCCCGGCTTCTCGTCCTCCGTCGCGTATCGGCCGGCGGCGTGCGCGCTCGCGGACAGCGCGTGACAGACCAGGATGGCGTTGGATCGGTCGTGATTCAGCGTCCCGAACGTTTCGTACTGGATGCTGAAGGGAGCGAGCGTCGGCCCCTGCTGGAAGCGGAAGCCCTCAGCGATGACGAATCGTTTGGGCGGACCCGCTGCCAGGGTCGGTTGCGCTTCCGTTGCCATGAGAGCGGGAGGATAGCAAAAGGAGGGTGGCGAACGTCCAGCCGTCAACACCCTCGTGAGCACGCTCATTCAGAGGATGGCGGGCGACATCTCCCTCCGTTCTTCTGAGCCAGC
>JBDSGC010000088.1:0-4013 GCA_039919215.1 Thermoanaerobaculia bacterium
GCAGTGGAAGCAGTTGGTGAAGTTGAGGAACGGGACCTTGCCTCGACCATCGGCGGTGAGCTTCGGCTCGTACACATTGGCCGGGCAGAAGTGCAGGCAGGGGTTTCCGTACTCCTCGGTGCAGCGGGTGATGCACACCTCGGTGTCCAGGATCAGCAGATGCGCCGGCTGGTTTTCCTCGTGGATCACGCCACCGTTGTAGACGTCGGTGACCTTGTCAAACGTGAGCTGGTTGTCGAACTTCATCTTGTGGGGCGGATGGGGATCCTCGGAGCCGAAGTAGCGCTGGATGCGCTCCATCCGCTCGTGGCCGCCGTGTCCTTCCAGCCGGTTCATGAATCCGAAGCCGCGCCCTCCGGTGACGATTCCGGCCGCCGCGTTGAAGAGTCCGGCGATGGCACCGTGATCGAAGGCCTGATGGAAGTTGCGCTGCTTCCAAAGTTCCTCGCGTGCCCACGACGCTTCGAAGAGCGTCTCGTACTCCGCCAGTTGCGTCGATGAGTAGCTCTCGCTGACCAGGGCGTTGAACGCGGTCTCCGCTGCCAACATCCCCGATTTGATGCCGAGGTGAATGCCTTTCAGCCGCGCACCATTGAGGTAACCGGCGGAATCGCCCGCGATCAGGAACCCGTCGCCGTGCGACCGTGGCATCGAGAAGTACCCCCCTTCCGGGATGGCCTTCGCGCCCGCGGCGATCATCTTGCCCCCCTCCAGGATTGACCGGATGGCCGGGTGGGTTTTGTAGCGTTGGAACTCGTGATGCGGATCGAGTGTGGGGTTCTTGTAATCGAGACCGACCACCAGCCCGATGTCGACGATGCGATCCTGCATTCCGTAGAGGAAGCCGCCGCCGAAGGTGTCCATGTCCAGCGGCCAGCCCAGTGTGTGGATGACTTCTCCCGCCGGAAAGCGGTCGTCCGGCAGTTGCCAGAGCTCTTTGATCCCCAGCGAATACACCTGCGGGTTCTTTCCCTCGAACAGGTCGAACATCCCGGCGAGCTGCTTGGCCAGCGTTCCTCGGGGGCCCTCGGCCAGGATGGTCATCTTCGCGCGGATATCCACTCCCGGCTCGAAGTTCGGTTTGCGTTGCCCGTTCTTGTCGATGCCCTTGTCGCCGATGCGCACGCCGACCACTTTCCCCTCTTCGACCAGCACGCGGGTGGCGGCGAATTCAGCGAAGAGATCGACGCCCATGTCGCCGACGATGGGCGCCATCCAGCGCACGAAATCGCCGAGGGAGACGACGTAGTTGCCGAGGTTCTGGAGGGGTGGCGGGAGGATAGGAGCGGCGAGCTTCCACTTCTCGGTCAACATCCAGAAGGCATCGTCGGTGACCGGAATGGCCGGACAGCCGCGTTCGAGCCAGTCGGGCATGAGCTCGGCGATGCCGCGCGGATCCATGACCGCGCCGGACAGTGCGTGCGAGCCAATTTCCTTTCCTTTTTCCAGAACGGCGATGGAAAGGCCCTCCAGCTTTTTCTCCGCGGCCGGCGATTCGTTATGAGCCTTCACCAGTTTGGCGAGTTGGTAGGCCGCAGCGAGGCCGGCTGGTCCGGCGCCGACGATGACAACATCGACGTCGAGCGTTTCGCGCTCGATGCCGGGAAGTTCAGCCATGGAAAGCTCCTGTCTTCAACAAAATCGGGGGCATTCTATAACTGCAGGTTCAACGCCGAAGCCATGGCCCGAACGGACGTCGAAGGAGTGATGCCAGCTGTTATCCTGTTCCCGGCCGATGCAAGAGTACGCGCTACCGATTCTGGTCCTGTTCCTGGCCGCTGCAATCACCTCGTTTCTGACCACTGGGGTGGTCAAGCGTCTGGCGGAGGAGGTCGGGGCCATCGACACGCCCAACGAGCGGAAGCTGCATCTCTCCGCCACTCCGAGGTTGGGCGGCCTGGCCATCATCTTCGGCTTTGGCTTCCCGCTCATGCTCATGGCCGCCAACAGGCACGCGGCCGGCCTGGTGTCGAAGAACCTGACCTATCTGTTCGCGGTACTGGCCAGCGGCTCCCTGATCATCGGACTGGGCGTGTACGACGATCTTCTCGGATCGAACGCCACGAAAAAATTCGCGGTGCAGACGGCAGCGGCGATCATCCTGGTCAGCTTCGGCTTCCAGTTCTCCTCGATTTCCATCGGAGATCGCGTCCTCAATCTCGGGGTCATCGGCTCGGTGGTGTCGGTGATCTGGATCGTGGGCGTCATCAACGCGGTGAATTTCATCGACGGAATCGACTCGCTGGCGACCATCGTGGCCATCACCATTGCCTTGGCCTTCGCCGCGATCGCGGTGATCCGCATCGATGTGTTCTCGCTGGTCATCATGGCCGCGCTGGCCGGCAGCCTGATTGGCTTCTACTGGTGGAACAAACCGCCGGCGCGCATTTTCATGGGAGACAGCGGAAGCCTGTTCATCGGTCTGCTCCTGGCGGCATGTTCCATTGCCCGCCCCAGCAAGGCGCCCACCGCCCTGATCATCGGCGGGCCCATGCTCGCTCTGGCCCTTCCGGTGATCGATACGCTGATCGTGATGAAGCAGCGTTTTGGAGGAGCGGCCACGCCGGACGGCGGTCGGGTCACCCGGATGTTCAACGCCGACCGAAAACATTTTCACCATGTGTTGAGCGAAAAGTACGGCAGCATCGGCAAGGCCATCGCGGCCATCTGGATCATCACGTTGCTCTTCGCGATGGCCGCGGTGCTGACGGTGATGCCCCACCTGAAGGTAGCGGGGTACTCTTTCGCCGGAGTGGGCCTGCTGGTCATGGTCTTCTTCCGCTACTGGTTCCGTCGGGGCAATCCGCGGATTCCAATCCCTTCCGGGAACTGATCGATGTGCGGAATCGCCGGCGTCTTCGCGTATCGATCCTCCGCCCCCGCCGTGGATCACGAGGAGCTGGAGGCGGTGACCGAACGGATGCGTCCGCGCGGGCCTGACGACGGCGGGACCTGGTTCTCCTCGGATGGCCGGGTAGGGCTGGGAGCGCGGCGGCTGGCCATCATCGATCTCTCGCCCGACGGCGCACAGCCCATGACCGATGCAGCGGGCGAGTTGCACATCGTCTTCAACGGAGAGATTTACAACCACCGCGAGCTCCGGGCGCGACTGGAGCTCCGAGGAACGCGCTTCCGCTCCTCCTCCGACACAGAAGTCCTTCTGGAGATGTACCGCCAGCACGGCCAGGAGATGCTGGATCTGCTCCGCGGGATGTTCGCCTTCGCCATCTGGGATGCCCCTCGGCGACGGATGTT
This sequence comes from Thermoanaerobaculia bacterium, assembly GCA_039919215.1. Classification (GTDB taxonomy): domain Bacteria; phylum Acidobacteriota; class Thermoanaerobaculia; order Gp7-AA8; family Gp7-AA8; genus JBDSGC01. Next base: position 3,256 of record JBDSGC010000088.1, read on the forward strand.
CGTGGCCCGTGATCCCTACGGCATCAAACCGCTTTATCTGGCCGACGACGGCTCCACGGTGCGCTTTGCTTCGACGGTGAAGGCGCTGCTCGCAGGAGGCGGTGTCTCCACCACCAGGGACACGGCAGGCGTCGCCGGCTTCTGGCTGATGGGCAGTGTTCCGGAGCCGCACACCATCTACTCCGGCATTCGCGCGGTCGAGGCAGGGACCTCACTGTGGATCGACGAGAGCGGATCGTCGAAGCCGCAACGGCATCATTCGATCGCCCAGGCTTTTCGCAGGGGGGCAGAGCAGCAGGCCATCGCCGGGCTGGTCGATCCAGCCACGCTGTTGAGCGAACTGGTCACCGAGTCGCTTCGCTATCACCTGGTGTCGGATGTCCCGGTCGGCGCGTTTCTCTCGTCCGGGATCGATTCGACTGCCCTGGTGGCCCTGGCCTCGGCGCAGGCCCGACTGCCGCACACCGTCACCGTACGGTTCGATGAATTCCGCGGGGGTCAGCATGATGAGGCGCCTCTGGCGGAACGATTCGCCCGCACCCTCGGTGCTCCCCACACCACCCGTCTGGTGACCCGCGCAGATTTTCTCGAGGCCATGCCGGCCTTGTTCGAGGCCATGGATCAACCGACCATCGACGGGATCAATACCTGGTTTGTCAGCGAGACGGCGGCGGCTCAAGGGCTGAAGGTGGCCATCTCCGGACTGGGCGGAGATGAGCTCTTCGGCAGTTATCCATCATTTCGATCGCTGCCCCGCA
>JBDSGC010000089.1:0-3380 GCA_039919215.1 Thermoanaerobaculia bacterium
GCGGGGTCGTCCTCCACGATCAGGGCGCGATGTCGAGGCTCGCCTGCGCTCAATTCGGAGTTCATCGGTGTTCGAAGTGTAACAGGCAGACCTTCTCTGGCCCATTTGCGAGTCGGGACGGGAGTTCTCGGCAGTGAGCAGGACGGCGCGTTCCGCGTAATGCCGAAGCGGTTGTTACATCTCGAAAAACGCGAGACACGGCACTAACCTTCTTCTGGAATTCCCGTCTTACAGTGCGTGAGACGAACGGCTGTGCTTCTCCTCATTCTGTCCACGGCAACGGCCTGTCGTGACCTGCAGCAATCGAAGCGCGCAGCTGCGAGCGCTGTCACGTCGTTCGTTCTCCAAACCGTACTCGACCTGCAGGGCCGGACGCCATTGACTCAGGGGACCAGGCGTCCGGCTCCGCAGGCGAACGAGGCAACGACCGGCGCGGCGCCAAACACAGCCTGGGAGGACCCGTCGAGACTGTGCTCGCAAACGAAGCGGCTGCAGAGAACTCGCCTACGGACCCGCTCCAGAAACCTCCTGGTTACGCTGCTGCTCCCGCATCGGGTCATCCAGATCAGCCGGGTGACTTGTTCCCGGGGTGTTTCCGATCGCCTGGTGGAGACGATCGTCATCGAGCGGTCGGCGCTGTAAGCTGCACCCATGCCGAAGCGCCTCCTTTTCGCCCTCGCTCTCCTTCTGCTTTCCGCTCCGCTGCTGGCGGCGACCCTCTCCGCCTCCGGCCTGGACTCCCGTCGCCGGCAGTTTCATGAGCTCCTGCGCGAGCAGTGGGAGTACACCCTGCGAAGCCAGCCGGAATTTGCATCCATCCTGGGCGACAAGCGCTACAACGACCGCTCCAGCGATCTCTCCGAAGCGGAGATCCGGCGCGACGTCGTCGTCTCCCGCACCTTTCTGCGCCGGTTCCTGGCCATCGATCCGGCGGGCTTTTCCGATCAGGAGAAGATCAGTCGAGCGCTGATGGTGCGGTCGCTGCGCGAAACCATCGAGGACTTTGCAAACAAGAGCTGGGAGATGCCGGTCACCCAGATCAGCGGTTTCCATCTGTTCGTCGCGCAGATGCCGGGGTACTTTGCTTTCCAGACAGTCCAGGACTACGACGACTACGCCAAACGCATGCGCGCGGTGCCCCGCCAGTTCGACGCCCTGATGGCCAACATGAGGAAAGGCGAGAGGGACCGGTTGATGCCCCCGAAGTTTCTGCTGGAGAAGGTAGTGGAGCAGGCCGGGCGCATCCGCTCTCAGGAGCCGGAGAAAACGCCGTTCGCGATGCCGCTCTCGAAGTTCCCGGAGTCCATTCCGGAGACGGAGCGGACGCGCATCCGAAGCGAGTATCTCGATGCCATCCGCACCGCCATCATCCCCGCCTACGAGAAGTTCGAGACCTTCGTGCGTGACCAGTACGCGCCGCACGGGCGACGCGAAGTAGGCATGTGGGCGCTGCCCGATGGCGTGAAGCGATACAACGACCGGGTGCGCCGGAGCACCACCACCAACCTCTCGGCAGAAGAGATTCATCAGATCGGCCTGCGCGAAGTGGCCCGCATCGAGGCCGGGATGCTGGCCATCGCCAACGCGCAGGGCTTCCCGGACCTGAAGTCGTTCAATGCGGCCATCGAGAAGAATCCAGATCTCCATCCGAAGTCGCGGGAGGCCATCCTCGATCTCTATCGCCATTTCATCGAGGCCATGTATCGCAAGCTTCCGCAGCTCTTCGGCCGGTTTCCGAAGGCCAAGGTGATCGTCGAGGCGGTGGAGACATTCCGGGAAAAGGAAGCATCGGGAGCGCAATACGAGCCGGGAGCGCAGGACGGATCGCGCCCCGGGCGGGTGCAGGTCAATACCGGCGATCCGCAGTCGCGCAAGACCATCAGCATGGAGTCGACGGCCTATCACGAGGGTGTCCCCGGCCATCACATGCAGATCGCCATCGCCCAGGAGCTCACCGATCTCCCGGAGTTCCGCAAGAACGGCGTCAACTTCACCGCCTATGTCGAGGGCTGGGCTCTCTACTCCGAGCGCCTGGGAAAGGAAGTGGGCTTCTACCAGGATCCCTTCAGCGACTACGGCCGGCTGAATGACGAGATGCTGCGGGCCATCCGGCTGGTGGTGGATACCGGGCTGCACGCGAAGAAGTGGAGCCGCGCGCAGGTCGTGCAGTTCTTCCATGACCATTCGGCCACCGACGAGGTGGAAGTGCAGAGCGAGACGGATCGCTACATCGTCTGGCCCGGACAGGCTCTGGGGTACAAGATCGGACAGCTCAAGATCACGGAACTGCGGGAAAGAGCGAAGCGCGAGCTGGGCGATCGCTTCGATCTGCGCGGATTCCACGATGAGATCCTTGGCGCAGGCCCCCTGCCCATGGACCTGCTCACCGAGCGCATCGACGAGTGGATCAGGCGACAGAAAAGCGCGACGCCCTGAACACCAGCTTCTGGACTCGACGGTTTCCTGGAGGCCGCCGGACCCTCAGCGCTTCCAGAGGTGCTGCGACTGGATTCCCAGGGCCCGGTTGAATCGCGCGGAGGCGTTTTCCCAGGCGATGATCTCGGTGAGCTCCACCGTCGCATCGTCGCCGAAGGCATCACGCACGCGCGCGAACAGTTCGTCGCTCACTCCGCTGCCGGTGAGGGTCATGGCCTCGGCAAATTCGAGGGCCACCCTTTCGGAAGCATCGAAGAGTGGTGAGAGGGCGTAGTCGCCGATGGCTCGGAGCTTCTCACCGCTGATTCCCAGTTTGCTGCCGACCGCAGCGTTGAGATCCTGTCAGAACTCGCAGCCGATCAGCGCGGCCACCCGTCGATTGACCAGCGCCTGCAACGGAAGAGGGATCAGTCCGGAGGCGCCGATGCCGCTCCACATCGCCCGCGCTGCGTGAAAAATCGTCGGACGGTGCGCGTAGACCAGATGGTTGTTGAGGGGAGCGCCCCATTGCTGACGCTGCGCTTCGAGCACAGCGCGAACGCGCGGCTCGGCCTGGGACGGATCGACTTCCGGGATGCGTGCCATGGGCAGACTCTATCGGAAAAAAGGACGGACATGCTGAGGGGAAACGGAGCGATGCGCCGATGATGACGTCATGAACGATTTCGTCATCCTGAGGCGCGAAGACGCCGAAGGATCTGCAACGTCGGAACTGCTCCCGGCAACATCTTCGTGATTGCAGATCCTTCGCTTCCCGCCCGCCACCCACGCCGCTTCTAATGACACACCCCACGACGCCTCTCCGATCGAGTTCCTTCTCCCCGCCGCAGCGGGGAGAAGGTGGCCGAAGGCCGGATGAGGGGTCGCTCATGAGCGCAGCAGAGACCCCTCACCCCCGCTTCGCGGACCCTCTCCCCGCTGCGGCGGGGAGAGGGAACTCGCGT
>JBDSGC010000090.1:0-4493 GCA_039919215.1 Thermoanaerobaculia bacterium
CCCTTCAGAAAGTAGGTTCGGGAGAAGCCGGCGAAGACGGTCAGCGCGGCGATCACCGACATCACCGCGAAAAAGCGGTCCGACGACCGTCGAGGTCCGGGGCTCGCGGCCGCGCGCGGATTGGCAACGCTGGTTTCTGCACTCATTGGGAGGTGATGGTCTGAGTCTATCCCATGCCTCTGCGCCGACCGATCCACCGGGAGACCCGCGCGCATTCGGTCGACGCGGTTTCCGTACCTCTCCCGGAAGTTCCTACTTGATCCGCACCACGTCGCCCGGTTCGGTGGGCTGCATGGTCAGGCGGAGTTTGGAGGATTCCATGGGGATGGCGTCGATCTGCTCGAGGGCGCCGAGCTCCCGCCCGCTGCCGGCCAGTCGTTGCAGCTCTTCCCCTTTCGGCCACAGCCGCGTGTCGATGGAGCGGATGGCCTTGTTGTACGAATCGACGGTCTTGCGGAGCTGATCGCCGACGCCGGTGATGTGATCCATCACCACCACGAAGCGGTTGAACAGTTCCACGCCGGCCTCGTGCATCTTGCGGGCGTTCTCGCTGGCGCGCTCGGCCTGCCACCCGGCGTACACGGCGCGCAGCAGCGGCAACAGGACAGTCGGTGACGCAAGGTAGATCTTCTTGTTCGCGGCATGCTCGAAGAGAGTGACGTCGGCGACCAGCGCTGCGGAGAGGAAGTGCTCGCCGGGGACGAAGAGCACTACGAAGTCGAGGGTCTCTCCGATGGATTCCTGGTATTCGCGTCTGCTCAGCGCATCGATATGCCGGCGAACGGTTTTCGCATGCTGGTTCAAAGCCTCCAGCCTGCGCGGCTCATCGGTCTCGTTGGCGGCGATGGTGTATTCGCTGAGGGGAACCTTGGCGTCGACGGCAATGACGCGCTTGTTCGGAAGGCGCACGATCAGGTCGGGGCGCACCCGTTTGCCGTCGTCAGTCTCGAAGCTCTCCTGCGTGGAGAAGTCGCAGCACTCGCTCATGCCGGCCAGCTCGACGCATCGGCGCAGCGTGCTCTCTCCCCACGAGCCGCGCACGGTCGGCGACTGCAGCGCGTTGGCCAGACGGGAAGCCTCGCGGTGCGAGGACTCCTGGGCCACCAGCAACGAACGAATCTGTTCCTGCAGTCCGCCATAGACCTCATTGCGCACCTGCTCGCTCTTGACCAGTTCTCCTCGGTACCCCTCGACCATCTCGCGCACCGGCTTGAGCAGCGCGTCGATCTCGGCGCGCTTCACTTCCAGCGAACCGTCGATCTGCGCCTTTCCGGTGGCCATGAATTGTTCCCCGACCGCCTGCAATGCCCGGGTGGCCAGCGCGGAGAAGCTGTCCTGGAGCTGCTTTTTCGACTGCTCCACGAAGTTGGTCTGGTCGATGAGCAATCGTTCCGCGTCGGCGAGTTTGGTCTCGGCGATCACGCGCGCCTGGCCCGCTTCGCCGGCGAGGTGGCGAATCTGTTCCGCCGCCCTTTCGGCACGCTCGCGTTCCGACCGTGCGAGGTCCCGCTCTGCCAGCGCCCGTTGCTGCTCGCGGGCGGCCTGACGCAATTCGCTCTGCATGGCGGCTTCGCGCTCCGCCAGCACCCGTTGCCCCTGCACCGTCTTCCGCGCGCTCGCCACCACCCACCCCACGGCCACGCCCACCAGGAGCGCCGCCACGCTGAGAAGAATCGTCGTCACCGGCATGAAAGGATGATGCAGGGCGGGGGCGGCGGGGTCAAGGAGCGTGCGCGATCGTGGGGTCTCGGGAGATGCGACTCTCCGATGAGTAGAGTGGGTTTTACGCTCCTCGCCTACCCCGCCCGCAACACTTCGAGCACTCGATCCACGTCGCTCGCGTCGTTGTAGAAGTGGGGAGAAAACCGGAGCATCCCCTCACGCGGGGCGCAGATGATGCCCTGCTCTTCCAGGCGGCGATGCCACTGCATGAGGGTGCGATCCGCGGGTGGGATGGTGGCCACGATTCCCGATCGGATCGGGCGCGGCGTTCCCAGCTGCCAGCCGATCTCCTCGATGCCGTCGGCAAGCCGCTCCGTCACGGCCATCGTCGACGCAGCCACCTCATCGATCCCTGCCTCGAGCAGCAGATCGATCGAAGCGCGAAGCCCGTAGATCCCGTTCGTGTTCAACGAGCCCGCCTCAAACCGCCGTGCGTCGGGCAGCAGATCGGAGGCGCAGTCGATGAACTTGCCCTTCCGATCGATGTTGGTCCATCCGTTTTCGATCACCCGGAGCCTGTCCATCTGCGACGCGCCCACGAACAGCACGCCTGCGCCCTCCGGGCCGCACATCCATTTGTGGCCATCGGCGGCGAGAAAGTCGATGTGGGACTTGCGCACATCGATCGGCAGAACCCCGAGCGATTGAATGGCGTCGACGGAGAAGAGCACGCTGTGTTTTCTGCACACCTCGCCGATGGCCTCGAGATCTGCGGCGAAGCCGTTGTGAAAGGCCACCGAGGAGATGGCCACCAGCCGCGTGCGAACGTCCATCAGCCGCTCCACGTCCTCTGCGTCGAATGCTCCGTCACGGCTCCGGACCACACGAACCTCGACGCCGTGACGTTCCTGCCGCTTCCAGGGCACGAAGTTCGATGGAAACTCCAGATCGGTGGTGACCACGTTGTCGCCGCGCTTCCAATCCAACCCCTCGGCGATGAACGACAGACCCTCCGAGGTGTTCTTGATGACGGCGATTTCCGCAGGTTCGGAGTTCAGGAGTCTGGCCGCCGATGCGCGCAGCCGATCGTGCTCGGCGTACCACGCCTTCCAGTGCAGCGCGCCGTAATCGCGCTGGTCGCGCGCATGCGCCTCCATGGCCTCGTACGCGCGCACCGGGAGCGGGCCCAGCGCCGCGTGGTTGAAGTAGACGAGGTTGCCGGTGATGGGGAACTGCTCGCGCCACCTGTTCACAGCAGGAGTATCGCACTGGCAGCAAAGCGAGGGTTCCTGTTCCCGGCGCTGCGAACGGTGGCCTTGTAGGAACCGTTAGAAATAGCGGCTTCGCCTGCCCTCCACCATCGAGAGTCCTTCTCCCCGCGCACGGGGAGAAGGTGCCGAAGGCGGATGAGGGGTCCTCCCACAACGAAGAGCAAGACCCCTCATCCCCGCTTCGCGGACCTTCTCCCCGTGTGCGGGGAGAAGGACACTCGGTGGGGAGCGTGCCGGCCTCAGCATGCCGGCACTCTAGAACCGGCGCAGTTGCTCGCGGTATCCGTCGATGTTGCGCAGCATCTCCTGGAGCGAATCGCCGCCGAATTTCTCGCGCATGGCGTCGGCGAGCACCACCGCGAGCATGGCCTCGCAGACCACGCCGCAGGCGGGGACGGCGGTCACGTCGCTGCGCTCCCACTGGGATCGGTGAGCTTCGCGCGTCTCGATGTCGACGGAGGGGAGTCCGCGGCGCAAAGTGGAGATCGGTTTCATCGACGCGCGTACCACCACGTCCTGTCCGTTGGTCACGCCTCCTTCCAGTCCCCCCGCCCGATTGGTGGGACGGTGGTAGCGGCGCTCCTCATCGAACTCGATGGGGTCGTGTACTTCGGATCCCGGCTTGCGAGCGGCCGCGATGCCGTCCCCGATGGCCACTGCTTTGACCGCATGAATCGACATGATGGCCTGGGCGATGCGGCCGTCGAGCTTCTCGTTCCATTGCACGAAGGAACCGAGGCCGACGGGAACGTTGTGCGCGGCGATGACGATGGTGCCGCCGAGGGTCTCGCCGGCCTCTTTCGCGCGGTCCACTTCCGCGACCATCGCCGCTTCATGGTCCGCGTTGACGGCGCGCAGCGGCGACTCATCATCGACCATCCCGAGCTCCGCCCAGGAAGGAGAGGCTTCCGGATCGCCGGCCGTGCCGACCGAAACGACCCCGGAGCGCAACTCGACGGCGAAGGCGCGGAGCAACTCTTTGGCGATGGCGCCCGCTGCCACGCGCGCCGCGGTCTCGCGCGCGGAGGCACGCTCGAGCACGTCGCGGAGATCTCGGCGGTCGTACTTCATGCCGCCAGCCAGATCGACGTGCCCCGGCCGGGGGGCGTGGACACGACGCTTCTGCGCCTCCGCTTCGTCCAGATCCCAGGGGTCCATCGCTCCCCGCCAGTTTGCGAAGTCTGCATTGCGGATGACGATGGCCACCGGTCCGCCAAGGGTCTCCCCGCCGCGAACTCCACCGACGATCTCCACCTCATCGTGTTCGATCTTCATGCGACCGCCGCGGCCGTATCCATGTTGCCGCCGCGAGAGATCGCGGTTGATGCGTTCGCGATCAAGGACAACGCCGGCAGGGACACCGGTGACGATCACGGTGAGCTGCGGTCCGTGGGACTCGCCAGCGGAGAGAAAGGTGAATCGCGCCATGGCCGTTACTGTATCAGCGGCCGGCACGGCCGGGCCGGCACGGCCGGCTGCGTTGGTTCGCAAAGCGTCCGGCACGGCCGGCGGCGCTGGTTCGCGCAGCGTCTGCCACGATTTTCGCCTCAGCCGCGTTCC
>JBDSGC010000091.1:0-7899 GCA_039919215.1 Thermoanaerobaculia bacterium
GATCAGCAGGGACTCTGCACCTTCCAGATCGAGGTTGCCGATGCTCGATCCGAGGAAGAGAACCGCGGTGCGGCCGGTGGTGGAATCGAGACGGGAGAGGGTCTGCTGGGGATCGCGGAAGTCTCCACAGATGGCCTGGATGGTCAGAGCGGGAAACTCGGTGAGAAGCTCATGCGAGCTCGAGGTGATCACGCCGGCGTCGACGTCGACAGGGACGAACTCCAGGCTGGGAGTGCGCTCCAGTAGCGCCCGAATCAGGATCCGGGTCTTGCGCGCGGTGCCGCTTCCCAGTTCGATCAAACGGGAGGGGGCGTTCATCTGAGCAGCAATGTCGCGGGCATGAGTCTGCAGGATCTCCGTCTCCGCGCGCGTGAGGTAGTACTCCGGGAGCTCGCAGATGGCCGCGAAAAGAATGGAGCCCAGATCGTCGTAGAAATAGTGGGGGAGAAGGGTTTTGGGCGTGGCGCTCAGGCCTCGCCGCGAATCGTCCGCGAACTGATCTCCCGACGTCTGGAAGGTGTGGTCGAGGGAGAAACGGGAGGGGGCCTCAGGCTGGCGCGGATCGGGTGATGCCGTCATCGGCCGCATTGTACGGTCGCTCACCGGGAAGAGGATGTCGGAACTGTCGCTAGCCCTTCGTTTATGCTGGCCCCGGTTTTGAATTTAGCTCTGTCGATGCCTTCTGATTCCTTCGAAACGAATTCGGGCAACGCGAGGGTGCTGGTGGCCGACCCCGAGTCAACAGCGGCCGGTGCCCTCGCTGCCCTGCTCCGTCAGAAGATGGTGGACGTCGATGTGGCGTCCAGCGCGGCCGAGGCCCTTCGGTTGCTCTCGCGGACTGCCTACGAGGTGGCGGTGATGGACCTGGCAATCTTGGAGAGCGCCGGATCGGAGATGGCCATCCACCTGAACTCCCTTCCGCAGAATGCGCGACCGGTGGTGCTGGTGACGACGGAAAGCGGGCGGCGTCCTGACCTCGACCCCGACCTCGTGCAAGTGGTCATTCGCAAGCCGATTCGAACCGGCGAGCTTGCCGAGATGATTCGCGCCTGCATCGACAACGGGCCGCGCGCGAGAGGCGGATCGATCGAGGCCCGGCGCCCAGCACTGGATCTGCAGCGCGACTGAACCATCATCGCGGCGAAGAATCGTTGCCGGCTGATGGGTCGTCTCGGATTCCGTAGCCGGCGTTTCGCAACGCCGTCACCGCTGCCGGCAGTCTCGATTCCCGGACGAGAACGTAGTCGGTGTCGTGGGTCGCCAGGACGAAGACTGCGATCTCTGCTGCCGCCAGCACACCTGTGAAGCCTGCAGCGATGCCGGTCTGGTCGAGGTCGAAGGTCCCTTCCAGTTGCAGGCCGCGCCAGCCTCTTTCCGCGACGAGCGACTGCGGGACGGCGCTCTGGTCGCAGACGATGGAAAGCTCCGACTCGGTTCTGGTCACGGAAACGAACTGGCCAGTCGCCCATGAGGGCTGCGGCGAGGCGGGCTCCAGGCGCACGATGGCCAGAGGGTCGGCCAGGACGCGGAAGTGGCGCATTACTGACTGCTGACGTCCCGCACGATCTGGATCAGCTGCGCGGGCTCGAATGGTTTCTGCAGCACCATGCGTACGTCGGCCGCCATGGACTCGATCACCGCTGCGGAGGTGCCGGTGAAAAGAACGGCGCGCGTCAGAAGGAGGGGGTTGTTCTCCCGCAGATGTTTGATCACCGTCATTCCTCCCTCATGCGGCATCATCAGATCGAGCAGGAGGACGTGATACTCGTCGCGGGCGGCTGCGGCGATGGCCTCCCGTCCGGTCAGGAAGACGTCCACGCGATAGCCTTCATCCTTGAGGATTTTCGCAACCAGCCTCTGCATCGACGGGTCATCGTCGAGGAGGAGAACCCGCTTCTTTCGCCGGAGAAGGGACACAGTTCAGCGAGAGAAGAGGCAAGGAACGGGCCCGTTCGGCGTGAGTGACAGGAATGCGATCGATTGGCCTCGCAGATTCCTGTGCGCGGAGTCAATTGGAGGCAGGCTTGATGCGCCGTTCAGCGACTTCGAGGTATTCCAGACGATGATTCTCGGTGGCCGCGGCCGCGGACCATTCCGGGAAGTCGTACATCCCCAGAACCTCCGCGTCGGTCTCCGCGCTTCCGGTGAAAAAATAGCCGAGGATCAGATTGCCGGGCTGGCCGAGGGTGCTCTGGACGGCCCGTCTCATGAGTTGAGCCTGCAGCTCGATGTCGCGCACGCGCGGAACGGCACCCGGCGAGTCTCCTCGGTAGTGAAATGTCTGGATGACCGGGATGATCCACTGGCGCCGGGAGAGGTCACGGAAGTAGCGGCTCTGCATCGCCCTGGCGTAGTCGCGCTCGTATCGGACCAGGTCTCCGTCGGGATCCGAGGATCTCTGGTGGTTGAGAGAGCGTCTCCAGAAGCGGCCCAGGTTGTAGGGGTAGTTCAGCCAGATCACCGCGTCGAACGCTGAGGCATCCCAGTACGGCTGCATTTCGGCGGAAGTTCCGGAGAGTCCGAGCTCACCGACGATCCCCAGCACCGGCAGTGAGGGATCCACCTCCCGGGAAAGCGCAAACCAGAGGCGTTGTGTGGCGGAAGGGATGCGCAGCAGGAACGAATCATCCGGAGAAAAAAAGACTCCGATGAGCTCCCCGCCGCTGGCCCCGGTCCAAAGTTTGAGGCGGGTCTGAACGGTGGCCGGATCCACCAGGCTCCATGAAGACGGATCGTGGGCGTTTTCGGATTGCAGGCCGAAATGCACGGTGGAGTCGGGAGCGTCGGCAATGGGGACACCTCGCGCCGCTCGAATGCGCCTGGGATCGCCGGGAGGGGGAGGAAGGATGGCAGCGACGCAGACGAACACGGAGAAATCGTGCGCACGGGCCAGCCCCAGCTGCGTCACGATGCTTTCGGCGGTCTGTCGCGACCACTGTTGCGTGGCGCGATCCCACCCGGTTACGTCATTGAGGAGGACCGCGTTGAAGCCTTCCTGACTCTGGCGCTCCAGCAACGCGGCGGTGAGCGGAAGTGCGCTGGCCACCACGCGTGCGGTTCTCAGCCGCTCTTCGGGACACAGGGTCGCCAGGCGACTGGAAGGCGCGAACTGCGGTGAGACTCGTCGTTGCGCCGTTTCCTCAGCGGATGCGGCGACCGGGAGTAGCAGAAGGATGGGCAGAACAAAGCGAAGGGATCGTAACCGCGCGACCATAACCGGAAGGCCTCTCGAAGGTCGCGGGTTGCATTCGGCAGGCCCGTCTCTGCCAATCTTGCTGAGACGACGGGTAAGATTTGACTGGTCGCCATCGATTCTTCAATTGCGGTGCGATTGCTCTCGATGCCCGCTCACCCCAAGGCACGGAAGGCAGCTGCAAAGACAATTCGCTCTCCCCACACGAGAGGTGAGGAGAGCGAATTGGAGAAAACAAAAGTCTGGTTAGTGCTGGTCGCCTGGCTTGGCGTGCCGCTGAATGGACTTCCCTGCCTTTTCCATCGCCGTTCCGGTGGCATTCGCCGCTTTGCGACCCGCATTGGCGGCGTCGTGACCAGCCTCATGCATCGCGGTAGCGGTGTTGTGACCAGCCTCATGCATGGCGGTGGCGGTGTTGTGCGCTGCATCCTCGACGCTCTGTGCTGCTGCGGCCGTCGCCGCCGTGTCGACGGTGGGGGTGGTGATGGTGGTGGTGCTGCTCTGGACCGTGCCTGTCGCATCCATCGTGGAGTTGGTCTCAGTCTTTTGCGAGCAAGCCATCGCGGTAACCATTAGAAGCGCGGATCCGAATATTGCCGTTGTTCTCATGAGTGTTGATCTCCTCGAACGTAGTGCCAGCAAGAATTTGGCCATAGGCGAGCCCGGCCGCTGGATCAGCTGGCTCGAATGCTCCGCAAACGTGCATTGATCAAGGCATAGACGCCATAGGCGACGAATCCGAGGCCGGCTGCGGTCAGCAGCCAGCCTCCGAACGGCAGGGCCCCGATCTCCCGGAAGGCGCCGGACGTGCCATGAGCTGCCGTGGGGTCACGGCGGAATGCCGCCCGCGCCAGGGAGAGACCGATCATTCCGAAGACCAGAGCGCGGGCAGCGATGCCGAAGCAGCAGACCCTCACCAGCATCGCCCGCGTGGCTGGTGTTACCCCGCTCCACTGAAGATGACGGTCCAGTTTGCCCCGCAGGGCCCGCACCAGTTGGGCGATGCCATATCCGATGAGCGACAGACCCACTGTGGCGATCAGCAGCCGACCGTAGGAATGGTCCATGGCCCGGGAGGCCCAGTGGCGGCTGGTGATGTCGCTGCTTCGGCCGCTGCTGCCCTGATGCAGCCCGAAACGCAGAAGCCCGATGGCGAATGCGGCGTAGAACAGGCCGCGGAGGACGCTTCCAGCCCGCAGCAGCAGGCCCTTGAGATTCTTGCCGCGGTCATCGGAGTCGACGAAACCGCTGATCACCCGCCACAGCGCGTAACCGAGCAGGCCCAGGGACATGAGCACGAGCAGCATTCGGCCGAAGGGCATGGAGGCGATGAAGTCGATTGCGCTCTTCCGATCTGCGATCTTCCCGTGCCGCTCGCCCATGCCGGCGGCCGCCGCCAGACCACCCATGATCAGATAGACGATGCCCTTGGAGGCGTAGCCCAGCCGGGCCATGCGCTCGATCCACGATTGCGCGGAACGGATGGGGGCGAAGTTGCCGGCCGGAGAGCTCAGGGCGCACACAGCATAAGCCACCGCCATCACCACCTGCGGCGAGGCGGTCGGGGCGGGAGGCGGAACGGTGCGGTCTCACCTGAGAGTGGGGCGAGCGAGTCCATCATTCCAAGTTGAGGGGAGGGAGGCCGTGGTGCCGCCCGCGGAATTCCCGTGCCATCCAGTAGGTTGCGCCCATCACCAAGTGATTTGCCCTTCCGAGACGATGAACAAAGTTTTGAATCTCCGACGGCAGCACAGATAGGTAAATAGGAGATTCACAATGAGAACATCTGGAAACGTGAAGTGGTTCAATGACGCCAAGGGTTTTGGCTTCATCACCAGCGAGAATGGCGAAGACGTCTTCGTTCACTTCTCAGCCATTCAGGGCAACGGCTTCAAGTCGCTGCCGGAAGGTGCCGCGGTGGAATTCGACGTGGTTCGTGGGCCGAAGGGCCTGCAGGCTGCCAACGTCACTGTGGCCTGATTTCGATCGAGATCGATCATCTTTTCCGGAGGGCAGGAGCGATCCTGCCCTCCTTTTTTTTCAGGTAGCAATCTGTCAGTGCACCAGCCTCCGGAAGTGCCCGTTTTCCTTGCATCGTGTGGTAGTTTGGAACATCCGCACGGGCCTGTCGGCGACGAACGGTTGACTACAGGGGTTTCCGGTTGAGGAGGTCATGATTGGGTAGACCGCAAGTATCGTTCACCAAGCGTCAGAGAGAGCAGGCCAAGCGCGAACGTCAGCAGGTGAAGGCCGAAAAGCGCGCGCAGCGAAAGACCGAAGGTCCCTCGGACGAGTCAGAGTTCGAGGAGCAGACCATCGTCGGCCTGCCGACCGACATCGCAACCTCGTAGTCCGACGGTTTTCGGAGCCTGCTCCGGCAGAACCATCCACCCCTGTTCCTCTGGTTCTCACCTGTTCGCGTTGAACCACAAGCCCCCCTGGGGCATTCAGTACGAAACGATTTTCTGCGTTACGGACCGCCTCTCAGCCCGGCACCGTCGTTTCCTGAGTCAGAGACACCATCAAACTCATGCGCAACCGCGATCGACCGATTGTTCGCAACGCTGTTGCTGTTGCCAATGCCATCGCCGTCCTCATGCTGGGCTGGTGGGGCGTCGCTGCGAATGAGTGGTACCTCCGCGCCTCCGGGGGCCAGGCCTCTCTCCACGAATTTGCCACGTGGGCTCTGATCGCACTGAACGCCCCCGCTTTCCTGCTCTCGATCGTCACGGTCTCTGCCCTGCACCTGGGCCTGAAGAACGAATTCATCGTGCAGCATGCGATCTGGGCGGCCGCGACGGTGCCCGCCTGGTGGATGCTCTGGCGGTTGGAGCGGCCGAACGGACGTCCCGCGCAGTTGGCCCTGCAGGTCTTCGTTGGCCTGGCCGCGGTCGCTGCCGCGTGGACGACCCGCCTGGCGCTGCTGCAGGCCCACGACCCGCACCACTCCTGCTGGCAGGCGCTGGAGTTGCCCATCATGCTTGCCGCGCTGTCCGTTCTTGGATCGATCGTCGGATTCCGGCAGGCGCACCCCGCGCCGCCCGCATCGTCGTTCTGATCGGCACGACCCTCATGGACTTCATCGAGATCGGTCCGGGGTTCGGCTTCGCGGCAATCGCCTTCGGCTCTTCTCGCGAGGAAGTCCGCGCGATCCTCGGCGACTGCACCGAGGTTCTGCGCAGCGATGAGGATGGGGATAGCGAGGTGTGGGCTTACGACGCACTGGCCACCGCATTCCGCTTCGCTGCCGATCAGGGCCTGCGCTTTGTTTCCTGCGAGACCTTCAGCAAGCAGATCACCCTCGAGGGCGAGCCTCTGGTGGGACTGGATCGACGGGAGGCAGAGATGTTGTTGCTGCGGCTTGACGCCGGACCGGCCGAGTGGATGGACTCCGACCCCGCTGGGGCTGGCCCGCTGGCACTCCCTGCCGCTGGGATCACCCTCTGGTTCGAAGAAGGGCTGGTGCAGTCCATCGGGTGGAGCGTCCTGTTCGATGAATATGACGAGGTGGCCTGGCCGGAACCGGCAGAGCCCTGAGGGATCGCTCCGCGCGGATTTGCTGCTGCTAATAACGCGCTCGCGTGTTCCTTTCGTAGCGCCGACATCCCTGCCGGCCGTGCCGTGGGCATCCTGCCCGCGGGAGTTCGCCCAGTGAGCGCCGGCTGGAAGCCGAGGCCACGGCCGGCATGATGCCGGCGCTACGTGCGCTCGCTCAGAGCCACGGAGCGCGCGTTCATCTCCCACACATCATCTGGAGATCAAAGGCGGCTGAGTGAACGCGGCCGAGGCGAAAATTGTGGCGGACGCTTTGCGAACCAACGCCGCCGGCCGTGCCGGCCCGGCCGGCACTAGAATGATGGGCTATGGCCAGCATCAATCCGATGAGGCTCTTTCAGGTCGACGATGCCGGCCATCTGTTCATCTCGCCGGCGGTTCCCGACTGGGCCCCTCTCAGCGAGCACGGCATCGACACGGTGATCGATCTGGAGGGTGGGTTGGATCAGTGCATCCCCACCGCCCCGGGGGCCTGCCTGTACGTGTACTTTCCGATCTTCGATGAGGAGCTCCCGAATCTGGCGCGGCTGGAGGCGGTCTCTGTCCTGGGCGCGCATCTCATCCGCAATGGTCACCGCGTGCTGTCGCACTGCGGAATGGGGTTCAACCGATCCGCTCTGATCGCCGGCCGGATTCTGCACCAGCTGGGGATGGAGGGGCCGGCCATCGTGGAGCGTCTTCGGGAACGCCGTCCCGGCGCGTTGTTCAACGACGTATTCGCCGATCACATTGGATCGCTGCGGATTGAGAGAGGATGAAAACGTGCCCTTTGCCGCGCGACAGGTGCAGCAGCTCCGCGCGTTGATCGACGAGATCGACGGCCTGGCCCGCAACGAATCTCAGTTTGCGTTGCGACGCGAAGCCGTATCGAACTGGAGCGTCGCCGAGCAGCTCGATCATGCGGTCCGCGTCTGCTCCTCGATCCTCGCCGGGATTCATGAGCCGGGCGAGACCCTTCCTCGGAGACTCAATTGGATCGGGCGGATGGTTCTGGCGACTGGCTACATTCCCCGAGGAAGAGGCAGATCGCCCAAGTCGATGCTTCCGATGCCTTGCTCTCGAGAGGAGCTGGGCACCTCGGTGAGCGAAGTGCGCAGTCTTCTGGCCCGCGTGGCGTCGAGCCAGGCCAGCGAGTCGAACGACCCGATCGT
>JBDSGC010000092.1:0-6395 GCA_039919215.1 Thermoanaerobaculia bacterium
GAGTGCAGGCGGAGTGCAGCGAAGGTGTGGCCAGACTGATGACCTCCGCGCGAACGCTCCCCTACGTCCATGCCGCCACGATTTTTGGCACGTCGTTGCACCTGCTGGTGGCCGCGGAGGTCTCGGACTCGAAGCTCGGAAAGGACCTTCGGAGTTTCGGGATCGGTGAGGTCGTACTCAGCGCGATCGACCCATCGCTGGAAGACGTCTTTGTCCGGCTGACCGAGACCCGGGGAAAGGAAATCGAGACGGCCCGGCTGGGAGCGAAGTCGTGAGCGGGTTCGCGGCCGTCTTCCGCAAGGAGCTGACGCAGATGATGCGCGATCGGGCCACGGTGATGTTTGCGCTGGCCATCCCGGTGTTCGAGATGATCCTCTTCGGCGTGATCGACATGAACGCCAGGAATATCCCCACGGCAATCCTCGATCAGAGCCGGACCCAGGAGAGCCGCCAGCTGGTGGAACAGTTTCAGGCCACCTCGTATCTTCGCGTCGTCGACTACCCCGCCTCGCGCGCGGACCTGCAGCACGCCATCGTTGCCGGTCGCGCGCAAGTGGCCATCGAGATTCCGCCCGACTACGCGCGAAATCTCTCTGCCGGCCGTCACGCCGATGTCCTGGTGATGATCGACGGGTCTGACTCCAGCATCGCCAACTCCGCGCTCGCTGCCGCCAATGGCGTGATCCTGAACGAAGCCCTCCGCAGGTTGATCGAGAGCGCCAGACATGCACCGATCATCGACGTGCACCCAGTGATGATGTTCAACCCCGACATGCGCAGCGCGAACCTGCTGATCCCCGGCCTGATCGCCATCCTGCTCACCTTCTCCGGCACGATGCTGTCCGCGTTTGCGATCGTGAAAGAACGCGAGCGAGGCACGCTGGAACAGCTGATGGTCACACCGGTGTCCCCCCTCGCGGTGGTGGTCGGCAAGCTGCTTCCCTACCTCGGGCTGGCTTACATCCAACTCATTCTCATCGTCTTCCTGATGAACGTATTGGTCCGCGTGCCCATCCATGGAAGCGCCACTCTGCTCATGCTGCTTTCGCCGATCTATCTGATGTCTCTGCTGTCGGTTGGTCTTCTGGTGTCTTCCAGGGCCACCACGCAGATGGAAGCCATGCAGAGAGCGATGGCGGTGATGCTTCCGTCGGTGCTTCTCTCCGGTTACGTTTTCCCGCTGTCCTCACTGCCGGCACCACTGCGGGTCGTTTCCTACCTGCTGCCGGCAACGCACTTCATCAAGATCGCACGCGGAATCGTCATCCGGGGAGCAAGCCTGGCCGATCTCTGGGAGCCGGTCCTCGCTCTGGTTGTGATCTCGGTTGTGCTCGTGGCAGCCAGTGCTCGCGCGTTCCAGAAAACGGTGGCCTGACTGAAGGCCTCAGTGAACGGCGACGATCTGTACGTTCTTGCCTTCCCCTCGCTGACCGAATCCGGATCCAGCGAAGGAAGACTCGTAGCGTGTCACCAGCAGCCGGTCGGCATAGCGTGAGAAAACCCAGGACTGCCTGTTCTTCATCTCACCCTTGAGAAAGAGAAAGCCGGCCGTGCCTCTCTGAATCCGTTCCGCCGCCAGCGGGATGTTGTCTGCACCTACCCACAGTCTGAGCGTGTCGTCCGAAAAATTGACGTGGAACACCGTGGTCGCTTCCGGGTTGAGTTTGGGATTCAGTTTCATGACCAGAAGATGGGCCGGGTGGCCCTGCCAGACCGTCTTGCTCTCGCTGATGGGTTTGGCAATCGCCAGCAGACGGAGCATGGCCCGGGCGTAGTCGAGATCGTCCGAAAGGGTCGTGGCGTCGATCTCCGCAAGCGTCGAACGTACCGGCGTCGATTTCTTCGGATCGCCCTGATGTTCCACCGCCTCGGTCGTGGCCCGCTCCAGCAGTGGTTGGGAGAAGGTGATCCGCAGGCCCGTGGGGTCGGCCACGACGTCCACCGTTGCCGAACCGTTGGACTCGTTATTGGCGAATCGCCCCTGCGCTTTGCGCGACCGCTGCAGCTCGAAGGTGGCGTGGATGGGCGCAGCGCCCCGGAGCGAAGCCAATGCCGTCCGGATGTCTGCGGTGGTGTCGGCTCTGAGAGAGGGACAGAGCAGGAGTGCGATGAGTAGAGACGTTTTCACAGGATGTACCGGCTCAGGTCTTCGTCCTTCACGGTCTCTGCCAGGACTCGTTGCACGTACTGGGCATCGATGTTCACTTCCTGTCCGCCCATCTCACTCGCTTCGAAAGAGAGATCGTCGAGCAGGCGCTCCAGAATCGTGTGCAGTCTCCGGGCGCCGATGTTTTCGGTCTTCTCGTTGACCACCGCTGCATAGTGCGCGATCTCCCGCACTGCGCTGTCGGAAAAGGTAAGCGTGACCCTTTCCGTTGAGAGCAAGGCGGTGGCCTGCATGGTCAGCGCATTCTTCGGTTCGCGCAGAATGCGAACGAGGTCTTCTTCCGTCAGCGATTCGAGCTCCACGCGGATCGGAAATCTTCCCTGCAGCTCGGGGATGAGATCGCTCGGTTTGGCGACGTGGAAGGCTCCGGCGGCAATGAAGAGGATGTGGTCGGTCTTGACCATGCCGTACTTGGTGTTCACGGTGGTTCCCTCAACGATGGGGAGGAGGTCGCGCTGCACTCCCTCGCGGGAAATGTCGGGACCCTGCGAGGCATGCTGCCGCCCGGCGATCTTGTCGATCTCGTCGAGAAAGACGATTCCGTTCTGTTCGACGCGTTCGATGGCCTCGCGGGCGACCTTTTGCTGATCCACCAGCTTGTCGGACTCCTCTTTGATCAAAATGCCGCGGGCCTCGCCGACGCGCATTTTTTTCTGCTTCGATCGGTTGCCGAACAACCCGGGCATCATGTCCTTGATGTTGACGCCCATCTCCTCCACGCCTTGCGGGGTGAAGATTTCCAGCGAGGGAAAGCTTTGTTCCTTGACGTCGATTTCGATCTCGCGATCATCCAGTCGTCCTTCGTCCAGCATGCGCGCCAGCTTGTCGCGAGTCTCCGTCGGCGCCGGCTCGACGGGAGCGTCCGAACCGACGAACGCAGGGCGGGGGGAGGAGCGTCGTGTGTCGGGCAGGAGAAGGTCAAGGATGCGCTCGCGGGCGTTGCGAACCGCCGTGTCGTGATGCAGGCGGGCGTTGTCGTCGCGAACGAGCTTGACGGCGATCTCTGTGAGGTCCCGGATCATCGACTCCACGTCGCGGCCCACGTAACCCACCTCGGTGAACTTCGAGGCTTCGATCTTCAGGAAGGGCGACCTGGTGAGACGGGCCAGTCGTCGGGCGATCTCCGTTTTTCCCACGCCGGTGGGGCCGATCATGATGATGTTTTTGGGCGCGATTTCATCGCGCAGCTCTGCCGGGAGCTGCTGCCGGCGCCAGCGGTTGCGCAAGGCGATGGCCACCGCCCTCTTCGCCGCTCCCTGCCCCACGATGTAGGCGTCCAGCTCGGCAACGATTTCTTTCGGCGTCAGCCGCTCCATGTCTCGGGAGACTTCGTCGACGCTGCCGGGAAGGTGGATGACCATGATCAAAGGAGGCTCAGAGCGTTTCGACCGTGATGTGGTCGTTGGTGTAGATGCAGATCGATGCAGCCACGCGGAGGGCTTCCCCTGCGATTTTGGCGGCGTCCATGTCCGTGTGCTGCAGCAATGCCCGCGCCGCCGCCAGCGCGTACGGGCCTCCGGAGCCGATCGCCAGCAGGCCGTCGTCCGGCTGAATGAGGTCGCCCGTGCCGGAGATCAGGTAGGCACGCTCCGCATTGGCCACGATCAGGAACGCCTGGAGCTGGCGAAGGTATTTGTCCATCCTCCAATCCTTCGCCAGTTCGACCACGGAGCGCTCCATGTTTCCGCGGTACTCCTCGAGCTTTGCCTCGAAGCGGGCATACAGCGCGAAGGCGTCGGCGGCACTTCCGGCAAACCCGGCAAGAATCTTGTCGTGGTAGAGCCGCCGCACCTTCGCCGCGCCATGTTTCATGACGGTGTTGCCAACCGTGACCTGACCATCGCCGGCCATGGCCACGGCACCGTCGCGTCGGACACAGAGCACGGTGGTGGCGTGGATGGTGAGCTGTTCCATGACCAGCCGATCCTATCAAAGAGAGCGGGGACGCTCCGCTCCGGTGAGTGTCAGCGACCCCCACCGCCTTTTTGTCACTTCCGATACGCGTCAAACTCAAGCGGTGGTGGGGCGACCAGTTCGCCCAGGGTCGCGTGGCCCAGCTTCCAGGCGTGCAGCATCAGTCGTGACGCCGCCGACCCACCGTAGCGTCGATCGCCCACCACCGGACGTCCGATCGACGCGAGATGCACGCGGATCTGATGCGTTCTGCCGGTCTCGATCTCCGCTTCGATCAGGCGGCCCCCGGCGGTGCGGATACTGGTGGTCGCGCTCCTGCCGCCGACTTCGGTATCGATCGTCAGCGTCTCGCTCAGTGGACCATCGATGGCCGCGAGATAGGTTTTGCGCATCTGCCGGTTCGCGAAGAGCTCGGAGAGCCGCGCCGCGGCGGACCGCGTCGTTGCGAACAGGACAATGCCGCTGGTGGGGGTGTCGATGCGGTGGACCAGGTAGATCTCCGGAGAGCGCAGGCGGAGCAATTCCTCCATCGATCGCCGGGAGCGGTCGGCGGGAGGCTGGGTGGGCATGCCCGCTGGCTTGTTCACCGCGATCCAGTCGGAGCCCGAAGCGATGACTTCCACTGGCGGTAGATCCTCATCGGCGATCACGATCCGATCGGAATCCCCGGTGTGGCGGGAGGCGATGGAGACTGGGCGGTCGTTGACCAGAATGCGCCGCGAAGCGATCAGCTCCCTGGCCTGACGGCGGGAGATGTCCGGAAAACGGGCGGCGATGGCCTGATCGAGTCGCATAAAAAAAGAAGGACAGACTTGTCAGGTCTGTCCTTCAGAATTCTATCGCAGGCGACCAGGTCGCCGGATGGGGATCAGCGGGCTGCCGCTTTGCTCACTTTGGCCGCCGCGGGCTCGGCGGCGCCACCTTCGATCACGGTGAGCTCGGGAGGACCGATGCCCAGGGCCTTGCGAACTCGGGCCTCGATCTCGGTCGCCAATTCGGGGTTTTCTTTGATGAAGAGCTTGGCATTCTCGCGGCCCTGTCCGAGACGCACGTCGCCGTAGGAGAACCAGGAGCCGGACTTCTCGATGATGCGGTGCTCGATGCCGATGTCCACCAGCTCTCCCATCTTGGAGATGCCTTCGCCATAGCCGACATCGAACTCGGCGTAGCGGAATGGCGCAGCCACCTTGTTCTTGACGACCTTGACCTTGACCCGCGACCCGATCACTTCCTCACCTTCCTTGATCTGGCCGGTGCGGCGGATGTCCAGGCGGACCGAGGAGTAGAACTTCAGGGCCCGGCCACCGGTGGTGGTCTCCGGGCTGCCAAACATCACACCAATTTTCTCACGAATTTGGTTGATGAAAACCAGTGACGTTTTTGACTTCGCTAAAATCGCTGTCAATTTACGCATGGCCTGCGACATCAAGCGGGCCTGCAGTCCGACGTGGCTGTCGCCCATCTCGCCTTCGAGCTCCGCGCGGGGAACCAGCGCGGCCACGGAGTCGATCACGATGAGATCGATGGCGCCTGAGCGGACCAGCACCTCGGCGATCTCCAGAGCCTGTTCGCCGCTGTCCGGCTGGGAGACCAGCAGGTTGTCGATGTCCACGCCAAGCTTCCTGGCGTATTCGGCATCCAGTGCATGCTCCGCGTCGATGAATGCCGCCAGGCCGCCCAACTTCTGAGCCTCGGCGATGATGTGCAGCGAGAGTGTGGTCTTTCCTGAGGATTCCGGCCCGAAGATCTCGATGATCCGGCCGCGGGGAATGCCGCCGACTCCCAGCGCCGCGTCGACGCCGATGGACCCGGTGGAAATGGCGCTGATCGGCACGAATTCCTTCGCGCCGAGCCGCATGATGGCCCCTTTCCCGAACTGACGCTCGATCTGCGTCAGCGCGGTTTCGGCCGCTTTCAACTTATCAGTGGGAACGCTGCTGCCCATGTTGGCTGCTCCTTGTTTTCGATCGTGTGGAAGAGAAGAAAGACAGTGGCTCGGACCGATCAGTCATCGTGTGGTGAAAGGAGTCTAGCGCCGTTTCTGGAGTCGTCAAGAAACTCCACAATGGGTAGTTTTTCGGGGTGAATTTTCGTGTGAGGAGGGCTTTGCGGGAGAGTCAGTCATCCGCCTTCGGGCTTCGCTCAAAGTGCGAAAATCCCCGATCGTCATCCTGAGCTGGGGAACGGCGCGGTGCGTCGTTGACGGCGTGATGAACGATTTCGTCATCCTGAGGCGCGGAGACGCCGAAGGATCTGCAACGTCGCGGTCGTGAGTTCGATGTCCCCTCGCTGAGCACCACGGTTCATTAGAAGC
>JBDSGC010000093.1:0-2922 GCA_039919215.1 Thermoanaerobaculia bacterium
CCGGTGGCGTGCGATGGAAGTGAGTGCTCTTCGAGCCTGCTCTTCCCGCGCGCCACGGAAGACCTCGACGGCTGGTGAGCTCGAAGTTGGTTGCTCCCGGCGCGGGCTCCTCCTACACTGACCGCTATGGCGCTGCCGAAAGTCTCCCTCACCACAAAAATCTTCATCGGTCTGATTCTGGGTGTCGTTCTGGGCTGGCTGCGACCTGACTGGGGCGTCGCCGTCCGGCCCCTCTCGATGCTCTTCCTGAATCTGATCAAGTCGGTGATCGCGCCGTTGATCTTCTCCACCCTGGTCATCGGGATCGCCGGCACCGGCGACATCCGCCAGGTTGGAAGGATCGGGATCAAGGCGCTGATCTACTTCGAGATCGTCACCACCTTCGCCCTGATCATCGGTCTGGTGGCCGTCAACCTGACGCAGCCGGGGGTCGGAGTCTCTCTGGCCAACGTGCACAAGGACGCGGACAAGTCGGTGATGGCAGACCGCGCATCGAAAGCGGCGAAAGAATCTGCAGCGGCCGGAGCTCGTGGGGACGGGGCCACCGCCGCGTTGAAAGCGGCAGAAGCAGCAGACGCGGCGGGCAAAGGGCTGACCGCGCCGGAACCTCCAGCCAAGCCGCAGAAATTCGGCGACATCATCGCCCACCTGGCACCCTCCTCGATCATCAAGGCCATGGCCGAGGGCGATGTGCTCCAGATCGTGGTGTTCTCCGTGCTGTTCGCGCTGGCAGTGACCAGCATCGGGGAGAAGGCCCGCCCGGTGATCACCTGGTGCGAGTCGCTGGCAGACATCATGTTCCGCTTCACGGAGTTCGTGATGAAGTTCGCGCCGATCGGGGTCGGCGCGGCCATGGCCAACACGATCGGGCACTCCGGACTGGGTGTCCTGCGCAACCTGGGGATGCTGGTGGGAACACTTTACGGCGCACTGATCGTCTTTCTTCTCCTGGTCCTCTTTCCCGTGGCCCTGCTCTTCCGCGTTCCCCTGCGCGACTTCTTCAACGCGGTCAAGGAGCCGGCCACCATCGCCTTCGCTACGACGTCGTCGGAATCGGCTCTGCCCAAGGCCATGGAGAACATGGAACGGCTGGGAGTCCCGCGGCGCATCGTCGGTTTCGTGCTGCCCACCGGCTACAGCTTCAACCTCGACGGGACCACGCTCTACCTGGCACTGGCTTCCATCTTCGTGGCCCAGGCCGCAGGCGTACATCTCTCCTGGACCCAGCAGATCATCATGTTGCTGACGCTCATGCTGACCTCGAAGGGCGTCGCCGGCGTTCCCCGCGCCTCGCTGGTCATCCTCCTCGGCACCCTCGCCTCGTTCAATCTTCCTGTCGAAGGCGTGATCGTCATCCTCGGCGTGGACGAATTGATGGACATGGCCCGCACCTGCGTGAACGTGATCGGCAACTGCCTGGCCACAGTGGTGGTGGCCCGATGGGAAGGCGCCTTCCGGAACGACGAGTGGAAGCGCGAAGAGCAGGATCTGGAGGCAGTCACCGGTCAGCCGGCGATCGTCAGCTGAAGCCGAGGAGGCCAACGGCTGGTGGGCCAGCCGAGGCGTCGGGCTCCGCGACACGTCTTGCGTGAGGTTTTCGTTCCCATTCGTGCATGACGCATTCGCGGCCCGCAGCCTCGTTCCCACCACGGATCGCGATGCTGTAAAATGCAGCCTTCCCTCGAGCGGGCGTAGCTCAGTTGGTAGAGTAGAAGCTTCCCAAGCTTTTGGTCGCGAGTTCGAATCTCGTCGCCCGCTCCAATTCAACCTCAGCCGATCCGGAAGTAGCCTCGAGATCGCGGGGTGCTCTCGGTCGATCGTGCCTTTCCCTCCGTTGCATGAGGTGATGACGCGTACGCGCTGACGTCCGACCACGGGCAGTGAGAGGTCGCCCTGGACGAGCAGGAGCACTCTCCTTCGCCCCCTCACCCGATCGGGTGATGCGCTCTTCTGCCCCGGTCTCTATTCTGATCGCTCAATCACAATTGGCGGCCGGGGGGCGTGGGAACGTCGGCAGGACTCGCGTCCATTTTTGGAGCTCGAGCGATGTCGGCGAACGAATAGGCTTCTGCGTGAGCCCCCGCACTGCGTAAACGGAACTGTCGGACCGAACGTCTCTAGGACATCCGGATGGATGTCAGGCAAGTTATGTGGAACAAGATCCTGATTTGCGCGCTGTTCCTGTGGGCACGTCCAGGCGGCGCTTCCGACTGGCCGAAGTACTGCGCGAACCTGGAACTGACCGGCGTCGCGCAATCGGGTGGGGCAATCACTCCGTTCACGGCAGGGACGCTGTCTCGAAAGTGGCTCGTCCGTCTCGGCGGCCCCATCGCGTCGTCTCCGGCGGTGGCCTCGAATGTGGTGTACGTCGGTGATTGGAGCGGCTGGGAACATGCCCTGGCAGTCAGCGATGGTCACCGGATCGCTGCCGTGGACCTGGGGACCACCACTGCCTTGCAATGCGAGCCATCCACGCTGGGGATCACCTCATCGCCGGCAATCGAAAACGGCACGGTGTTTCTGGCCGGTGGCGACGAGTCGTTCTATGCCCTCAAGGCCGGCACGCTGGAAATCTCATGGAGCAAGCCCCTCGGGAACACGGCGCAGGGATATTACGGCTGGTGTTCGCCCGCGGTGGCCGGCGGCGTGGTGTTGCAGGGTATTTCCAGCAACTGCGATACACCCTTCGTGGCCGGACGGGTGGTGGCCATGGACACCCAATCGGGAAACACGATCGATGACGAGTTCCTGGTCAAGCCGCAGTGGCCCTACAACTCTACGGGATCGGGAGTGTGGACTTCGCCGGCCGTCGATCTCGATCGCAGCGCCGTCTTCGTCACTACCGGATCGGCACTGGATGTTCATGACGGTCACTCGTTTTCCCTGTTGCGGCTTTCGTTGCAGGGTCTGCGAGTGGTCGAC
>JBDSGC010000094.1:0-4481 GCA_039919215.1 Thermoanaerobaculia bacterium
CCGGCAGAGCCGGGGGCTGGTCTGTGAAGCGCGCCTTCGCGCGCATGGCGGGATGCGGAGCGCCCCGTGCGGAGTCTCTCGATTCTCAGGGCGCCAGTAGCACGCAGGGTCGCCCGGCGCTCACTCCGTTTCGCGGTCGACGATCTTGTTCCGCATCGCGTAGCCGACGGCCTCGGCCCGATTGTGCAGGCGTAGCTTGTCGAGGATGTTCCGCACATGAAACTTGATGGTGTTCTCGCTCAGGTCCAGACGCTTTGCCAGCCTGCGGTTGGAGGTCACCCCTTCGACCATGAGCTCCAGCACCTCTCGTTCGCGCGCAGTCAAGGCGTCCGGGTTGTCTGTCCCTTTCGGTGCCGATGCGGGCTTCGCAAACTCCTGCAAAAGCTTGCGTGCGAGGCTGGGCGTCAGCGCCGGCTCGCCCTGAGCGGCGCGGTCGAGCAGAGAGAAAAAGTCGTCCGCTTCCAGATTCTTGAGCAAATAACCCTGCGCTCCCGCCTTGATGGCGTCGAAGAGCGTCTCGTCTTCCTCCGAGGCCGTGAGCATGAGGACCTTCACGGCGGTCATCTCGGCGGCGATGATGCGCGTCGCGGCCACGCCATCCAGTTCGGGCATGGAGACGTCCATCAGCACGAATTCCGGTTGCAGCCGTCGTGCGAGCTCCACTGCTTCGCGTCCGTTCCGGGCCTCGCCGACCACATCGTGACCCTGCGCCTGCAGCAGACTGCGCAGTCCGTCGCGAAAGAGGGCGTGGTCGTCTGCGATGAGAATCCGCACCGGTGGAGTATAGGGGGCCAGGGGCTAGGAACCTGCGAGGCAGAACCTCTTGGAGCGTGATCTTGACGGAGCCTTGGGCAACCAGCGCCGCCGGCCGTGCCGGCTCAGGTCTCGGATACCGGCACTTCAGCATGAACCCTCGTGCCCTGCCCGGGAAGGCTCTCGATGGTGAACGTTCCGCCGATTCCCTCGGCCCGTTCGCGCATGGTGGCCAGGCCAAATCGTGGAAAGTCACTCCGGGTTTTTGCAGCCGGATTGAATCCCACTCCGTCGTCCTCGATCAGCAGGGTCAGCAGGCCGTCAGCCCGGCGGAGACTGACCTTCGCCGTGGTGGCTTTGGCATGCTTCCGGATATTGGTCAGCGACTCCTGGATGATGCGCATGAGCTGCAGCTCGGTGCTGACCGGCAGGACGAGATCGCTGGCCATGGTCACCTGCGTGCTGACTCCGGTCTGTTCTTTCCAGCGGCTCAGATACTCCTCCAGCACCTCGCCGAACGTTCGGGTCACCTCGGGGAGGGTGCGCAGATCGACGATGGCCTCCCGCACGTCGCCGTATGCGTCCCGCGCAGCGGTGGCCAGTTCCCGCAGCTGCACGGAGGCCTCATCGGTGTTGCCACGGCGGATGTATTCGTTTGCCGCCTGCACCTTGGTATTCACGTAGCCCAGGACCTGGGCGATGCCATCGTGCATTTCGTGCGCGATGCGCATGCGCTCCTGAGTCACCGCCAGAGTGGCCACCTGGCGGTGCAGATACGCGTTGTCGATGGCGATGGCTGCCTGCACGGCAAAGCGCTGGAGTGTGTCTTCATCGCCACGTGTGAAGAGAGCACCTCCCTCTTTCTCCGCCAGATAGAGGTTCCCCACGAACGGGCTCTTGCACGCGATGGGTACGGCCAGGAGCGAACGCATGGGGGGATGGTGGGGTGGGAAGCCCTCCGAGCGCGGATCTTTGGTCAGATTGTCGAGACGCAGATGTTCGCCGTGATGCAACACCACGCCGAGGAGTCCATGTCCGGTGGGAGGAGGTCCCAGGATCGCTCGCTGCTCCGGTGTGATGCCGGAGGTCAGGAACGCTTCGATCCGACCACCGGACTCCACGACGGAGAGCGCGCCGTACTGCGCACCAACCAGAGTGCGCGCACGGTCCACCACCTTGTTCAGGACCGCGTCGAGGGAAAGCTCGGCGGTGATGTCGAGGCCGGCTCCGTGTAGTGCCAGCAACTCCGCATTCTGATGTTCCAGCCGCCGGTGTGCGCGGGCGATCGCGCCGGCCATCACGAAACCGAAAACCATGAAAGCGATGGCCACCACACCATCGAGGAGCAGCCGGCTCACCGCGGACGTCGAGCCGATGGTGGCGAAACGGATCGCCTCCAGCACGATCACGATCACGATCGGCGCGACGATGGTGATCTCCCGCAGACGCTTCAATGTCATCTCGATCCCTGCTCCGAAGAGAGGGTATTTCGGATCGGTGCGTGCGTCGAGCCTGGCGTCGAATCCGGCCGCCGCCATCGCCGCCGCGACTGTGCCCACGGCGTTCACGGCGCGACCACCAGAACCAGGTCGAACCGGACGCTCAGGGCATCCGCGGATTTGATCATCCCGAACAGCGCGGTCGGCGGCGCAATGCCGAACTCGCTCATCCGCACCGGCATCTCCGCCGTCATGCGGAACTGCGTTCGAGAGGTTCTCTGCACAGCCGTCTCGAAGGAGATGCTGCGCTCGACCCCGGCGAGCGAGAGCTGGCCGGCCACGGTGGCCCGATACTCCCGGCGGTCCAGGTCGTGGTTGACCCCGGAACGGAGACCGTCGAAGCGGAAGGCGATCGTCGGAAACTGTTCCGCTTTCAACGCCCGGTTCATGTCTCGCTCCATCGGCCGGCCTCCCGTGCAGCGAAGTGTGTTGATGGGAATGGTCAGCGCCAGTTCCGGCTGCGGAAAATGGCCTGCCGACGGATTGGACATCCATGCGGCGATGTTGCCGTCCTCGACGCGATCGATGACCTCGTTGATCTTGGAGATCGGAGCGGCCACCGTCATCACGCCCTGGACCGTTCTGCCGGTGCAGCGCCATGCGGCAACATTCGAAGTCCCATTGAGGTACAGCGCGCTGCGCGGCCCGACGGCAAGATGCGTGCTGCCCGCCACGTCACTGGCCGCAGCTCCACCGAGGAGCAGAGCTGCGGCTGCGAAGTAGAGGAGCCACTTCATGACTATTCAATCCGCTCCACGACCCAGCGGAAGGAAACCTTGACGTCATTGCCGGTGCGAATTGTGCCCAGCATGGCTACTGGCGGTTTGACACCGTAGTCGGTCATGCGAATGGGAACCTCTCCGGTCATGGTGTATCGCTTGTCGTTCGTGTGCGTGGCCGTCACATCCATGACCAGGTCCCGCGTGGTGCCGGCGATGGTGAGCTTTCCGTCGGTGCGGACGACAAACGAGTCCCCGCTGCCGCTGGTCCTCGACGCCGAGGTGAGCTGGTAGGTGATGTCAGGATTCTTGGCCGATTTCAGGGTGTCGCGCATGATGCGATCCATCCGGGCGTGTTCGCTCTTGATGGAGCTCACCGGGATGGAGGCGGACAGGTTTGCTGCGCCGTCACCAGCAATCCGCCACGTGGCCGGATCGGCGCTGATCGATCCGTTGACGGTCGAGCCTTCCACCTGCCAGTCATGCAGCGACGAGGTTCCTTTGATCAGGATCTGCGTGGATTCCAGTTTTACGGCCGACGCCTTGACCGGCCCGAACCTGACGGTGCCCGCAGCGCTGACCAGCATCGGTGAGAGAGAGAGGGCGAGAGTGAGCAGTAGCATGTTGCGTCGCATGATGGAGCTCCTTTAAAAACAGAAGCGGTGCCGCGGAAACCCGCGGGACCGCTTCTGTCGATGGTTAGAAAGCGAAGGAAACTTCGGAGACCAGGCCCTTGAACTGCGGGCTGCGCCCGGCGTCGATGCCGTTGTTCACGACATTGCCCATGAGAAACCCGCTGTACTTCTGGTCGACCCACTCGACCTTCATGAGCATGTTGCGCGTCAGCCAGAGGCCACCGCCGACCTGAATGCGGCGAACCTTGCCGTTGGAGCTTGCACCGCCGAACTGGTCGGCGTTCGCGCCGCTGTAACGTGCTGCTGCGTACACCGTGGGCGTCAGCTTGTAGACGACATCACCGGCGTAGTACTTCCACGTTTCCTGCAGATTGGTGCCGGTGGGACCGTTGATGTCCTTGTCCTGAGTCTTTCCGACGTGCCCATAGAGCTTGATGGGCGACAACTTGTCGTCCCAGGTGCCGTCAAATTGATAGGCCAGAATGTTCTTTCCCGCTCTCGGGAAAATACCTCCCGGTGCCTGACCGCCACCGAGCACCCCACCGTAGCGCTCTCCACCCCGGTTGCCCGAGAAGAGCGTGGCCCTGCTGGTGGCGCTCCCGGAGTGATTGACACGGAACGCCGACGCGGAGAGGCGCAGCGGCTGGATCGGATACGCCCACACCTTGGTGTTGTAGGCGATCCCACGCCCCGACGTGAAATCTTCGGTGTTCGTGCCGTTCGAGACTCCCACAAGCCAGTTGTACTTCCCAGGCTTGCTCATCACTTCTCCGCCAACGGAGACCAGATTCGGATCGATCACAAAGTTTCCGACCAGGGGGTTGGCCTGGGCGATGGCGTTATTGGTGCGATGGTAGAGCTGGTCACCAAAGTCT
>JBDSGC010000095.1:0-9519 GCA_039919215.1 Thermoanaerobaculia bacterium
AGCGCGGTGATGTAGGCGACCTTCACTTCCGTGGGGATGGTGACCTTCTCGTTCTGCAGCCCGTCCCGAGGACCCACCTCGACGATCTTCACGGATTCCACGGCGATTTTCATGGGAGCTGGTTTCCTGTCATCCGGCGATGGTGAGGGCGCGAACTGGAGTCCGTGATCAACGCGATGACGGATTGAACGACGTTAAATCGTCTCATTAAAACGAATTGTGAATGGTCCATTAAAAATCAGGACGGTTTAACTTCCACCAGTTCGAGGCCGGGCTGGACGAGCTCTCCCTGCTGGCAACGAATGGTGACCACCGTCCCGTCGTGAGGTGCGGTGATGGGGTGCTCCATCTTCATGGCTTCCAGAATCAACAGAGGCGCTCCCTTCTTCACAACGTCTCCCAGGGCCACCAGTATTTTCGACACCAGCCCGGGCATCGGTGCCGCGGTGGTGTGGTGGCGCGCGCGCGTCCGGGCCCGTCCCGCGGGGTCGGTGACTTCCGCGGCATAGATCGTCCCGTCGAAGAGAAAGCTGACTCGTGCGCCCTCCGCAAGGAAGGGGACCAGAAAGGTCCGGCCGTCGACGCGAATCTCCGCCTCTCGATGGCGAAGACTGAGCAACTCGATCGTGCGCGACCCGTCGCCGAAGCGGGCACCCTCGCGCTCCAGGCCCATTTCCCTGTCTTCGCCCCGGATGGTGATGATTTTGTTGCTCATCGGCTCAATGGCGCACCCGAAGGGCGCATTCGCTCATTCCGCACGCTTCGTGCCGGAGTAGCGACTCCCGGGAGCGTCGAGCGGCACGCCGGCCGCGCACAGCGGGCAGCGGACTTCTTCGAACGTCTCCAGCCCCAGCCGCAGCAGCGATTCGTAGGGAGCATCGAAGGGATTGTCGTTCCCACTGCGATTCAGGATGGAAGCGAAGGCGATCACCCGCCCCCCGCGCTGTTCGACGATTGCTGCCGTTTCGCGGGTGGATTTTCCGGTGGTGACCACGTCCTCCACGATCACCACCGCTTCGCCCTCGCCGATCTGGAACCCTCGACGCAGCGTCATCGCTCCCTCATTTCGCTCGGTGAAGACGAAGGGCAGATCCATCGCCTCGGCCACGGCATAGCCGATGACTACGCCTCCCAGCGCCGGAGAAACGATCTTCGCGGGAGAGAGGCGTCGCAACGAGTCAGCCAATGCCTTTCCCAGCTGCCTGGCGTTTCGCGGTTGCTGGAGCAACCGCGCGCATTGCACATAGCTGGGACTGTGCAGTCCGGAGGAAAGCCGGAAGTGACCGCTGAGCAGCGCACCGGTCTCGCGGAGAAGCGCCGCCACGTCGAGCCCCATGGCCGGCGAGAATAGAATGAGGTCAGGAGAGAATCAATGGGAAAGCTGACAGAGACGATCCGTGCCGACATGACGGAATCGATGAAGGCGCGTGAGGCCGAGAAGCTCTCCACCCTGCGCATGCTGCAGGCCGCCGTCAAGAATGAGCAGATCGAGCTCGGTCGCGAGCTCACCGATGAGGAAGCGCTGGTCCTGATTCGTAAAGCGGTCAAGCAGCGACTGGACTCCATCGAGCAGTACAGCAAGGGGAATCGCCCCGATCTCGCGGAGAAAGAGCAGCGAGAGCTGGAGATCCTCAAGGCCTATCTGCCACCCGAAGTGACCGACCAGGAACTGGAAGCAGCACTTCGGGAAATCGTCACCGCGACCGGCGCCTCCTCGAAGAAGGATCTCGGAAAGGTGATGAAGGAAGCCACGGCGAAATTCAAGGGACGCGCTGATGGGAAAAAGATTCAGGAGATCGTCAGCCGGCTGCTCCCGTGATGCCGACCGGTGAATCTGCGAAATGCTGACCGAAGAAGAGCGCCTTCGATACGCGCGTCACCTGGTGCTTCCCGAAATCGGGGAAGAGGGACAGGAAGCGCTGAAGGCTTCGTCGATGGTGATTGTCGGGGCGGGAGGACTGGGCAGTCCGGCCGCGCTGTACCTTGCGGCCGCGGGCGTCGGCCGGATCGGACTGGTGGATTTTGACGACGTCGACGTCACCAACCTTCAACGCCAGATTCTGTACGGGACGAAGGATGTGGGCAATGCGAAGCTGGACGCGGCGCGCAGACGTCTTCAGGATCTGAACCCCCACATCAAGATCGAGACGCACGCCGCTGCGCTCTCCTCCAGCAACGCGCTGGAAATCCTTCGAGGTCACGACGTCATCCTTGACGGAACCGACAACTTTCCGACGCGGTATCTCGTCAACGACGCCTCGGTCCTTCTCGGAATCCCCAATGCGTACGGATCGATCTACCGCTTCGACGGACAGGTCTCCGTCTTCGGGGCGAAAGGAGGTCCGTGCTACCGCTGCCTCTATCCGGAACCTCCGCCGCCCGACCTGGTGCCCTCCTGCGCCGTCGGAGGGGTCCTCGGCGTTTTGCCGGGTGTGGTCGGAACGCTGCAGGCCATCGAAGCGATCAAGCTGGTGACCGGCATCGGGGTCTCGCTGGCGGGACGGCTGCTGCTGTTCGATGCCCTGAGCATGGAGATGCGCCAGCTCAAGCTAAAGAAGAATCCTCAGTGCGCTGTGTGCGGAGAGAACCCATCCATCACGGCGCTGATCGACTACGAAGAGTTCTGCAACCCCGCCCAGCCCCACGAGGTGACGACGTCACAGCTGGCAACGATGAAAGACGCAGTTCTGGTCGACGTTCGGGAGGACTCCGAGTGGGACCGCGGCGCCATTCCCGGCGCCCGTCACATTCGTCTCGGCGACCTTGCCGCGCGGGTGGAGGAGCTTTCCCGGGAGTGGGACATCGTCCTCTACTGCGCATCCGGGAATCGTTCCGCGCGTGCGCTGGCCATCCTGCAGAAAGCGGGATTCCGCAAAGCCAGGCACCTCAGCGGGGGCTTCGCGAAGTGGTCACGGGAACATTGATGCCGCTCATCGACCGGCCAAACATCACCACGATCGATTTTCCCGCTGCCCGGCCGGTGGTGGCGCCATCGATGACCGCCACTCCGCAGTCGGCATAATCGGGCGAAAGGATGTTCTCGCGATGACCCTTGGACTCCATCCATCCGGTCATCAGCAGTTCGTTCGTCTCGAATCCGCACGCCAGATTCTCGCCCGCGTTCCGGTACGTGTATCCGTTCGGCAGCAGCCACACGAACGGCGATCGTCCATCGGGGGACTCATGCGCCCAGTACTCCCGCTCCTCCATGTCACGCATTCGGTCCGCTGCCACGGCATCCAGTCGGGAGTCCTCCCGCAGCGGCGGCAGATGAGCCTCCGCGCGATAGGCGTTCATGGATTCGATGACCGCTGCCGGCGTGATGTCGGCTGCCACTGCGGCAGAGGCGGGCAGGAGCAGAAGAGCGAGTATCAGTCGTTTCATGGGAGTGGGGTCTGGGTCCGCCGCAGAGGGGATGGCCTGCGGGAGGGTTCCTTCATTTCGCTGCTGCGGCCGCCATCATCTGGGGAGTCGTCGCTGGCTGATTCACCAGGTCGGTGTATTCGAACAGCGCCGTGGACAGATAACGTTCCCCGGAGCTGGGGAGGATGGCCACGACCCGTTTCCCGGGGCCGAGTTCTTTGGCGATCTCGAACGCCGCGGCGGTGATCGCTCCGGCAGAGATCCCCACGAAAATGCCTTCCTCTTTGGCCAGACGCC
Source organism: Thermoanaerobaculia bacterium (assembly GCA_039919215.1). Taxonomy (GTDB): domain Bacteria; phylum Acidobacteriota; class Thermoanaerobaculia; order Gp7-AA8; family Gp7-AA8; genus JBDSGC01. Next base: position 3,661 of record JBDSGC010000095.1, read on the forward strand.
GGGCGAGGGACACGGACTGGTCAAAGGACGCATCGAAGATCCGGTCGACCACCTTCGGGTCATAGATGGCCGGGATCATCCCCGCCCCGATTCCCTGAATCTTGTGAGGATTGTGGGTGCCTCCCTTGAGGACCTGGGACTCGATCGGCTCCACCGCCACCATGATGATCTTTGGATTCTTCTCTTTGAGCACCTGACCGATGCCGGTGATGGTGCCTCCCGTGCCAACGCCAGCCACCACCGCGTCGACCTTGCCGCCGGTGTCGCGAAGGATTTCCTGCGCGGTCGTCTCGCGATGGACCTTCACGTTGGCGGGGTTATCGAACTGCCGCGAGAGCCAGGCTCCCGGGGTCTTCGCCGCATATTCTTCGGCGACGCGCTGGGCTTCCTTGATGCCTTTGGGCCCCGGTGTGAGCATGAGCTCCGCGCCGAGGGCCTGGAGCAGTTTGCGGCGCTCCACCGACATGGTGTCCGGCATTGCCAGAGCGCACTTGTAACCCTTGGCGGCGGCGACGAAGGCCAGGCCGATTCCGGTATTGCCGCTGGTGGCTTCGACGATGGTGCCGCCCGGTTTCAAAGCACCGGAGCGCTCGGCGTCTTCCACCATGGAGATGGCGATGCGGTCCTTGACTGACGACAGCGGATTGAACGACTCCATCTTGACCACCACTTCCGCGGAGCCTTCGGGAACGATGCGATTGAGCCGGATCAACGGAGTGTTTCCGATCGTCTCGGTGATGTTGTTGTAGATCTTTCCATGTTGCATGGTTTGGTTCCTCCTGAAAAGCGGAGACCCGAACTTGCTTTGGGTCCGGTTAGTTGAGGGGATGGGGTCGGTGCCAGCGCGACTAGCCGTTCGCGATTCGGAGACGTGCAGGCCAGCGACAGCAACGAATGATCAATTGGATTCAAGCACGCTACGACCAACGTCAAAGGGTGTCAAATCAGGCAGCATTGGCCCCTTCTCCGAGGTAGCGGTAGCCGATTTTGGCGACCGCTACGATCACCGAATCATCCGTCCCCACGGCCTTTTGCAGCTTGCGGCGAAGGCGGGTGACGTGGGTGTCGACGGTCCGGCTGTTGAGGTTCAGATCCACCCTGTAGTTCCAGACGCGAGACAGCAGTTCGTCGCGCGGAACCACGCGCTCCTTGTTTCGAAACAGGTACATCAGGAGGTCGAACTCCTTCGGCGACAGTTTGAGTTTCTGATTCTTGGCAGAGGCTTCCCGGGTGGAGGGATCGAGCTTGATGAGGGTGTCCTCGCAGATGGCCCGAGCGACGCCGGCCGTATCGCTGCGGCGCATCACCGCGTCGATGCGCGCAAAGAGTTCCTGCAGGCCGAATGGCTTGGTCACGTAGTCATCGGCGCCGCCCCGCAGCCCCCGCACCTTGTCGGTCTCCTGTCCGCGAGCGGTCAGAAGGATCACCGGAACCTTGGACGATTTCCGGATGTGGTCGAGAACTTCGAAACCGCTCTTCTTCGGCAGCATGAGGTCGAGGAGCACGAGATCTGGCTGCTCGGAGTGATAGAAGCGAATCGCTTCGTCGCCGTCTGCCGCCTGCACGGTCTCGTAGTTTTCCAGCCGCAGATTGATCTCCAGACCCTGACGGAGGCCCGCTTCGTCTTCCACGATGAGAATCTTGGTCATGGTTCGTCTCCGCTCTTCTTTACGCAGCTGGGGTCGGGGGAGTTTCTTCAGGTGGTCTGGGTGGTGAGCTCGGTGAGGATTTCCTCATCGTGCTCGAGGGTCCGGGGAAACAGCAGACGGAAGGTGGATCCGGAGCCGGGAACGGATTCCACTTCGATGCGTCCGCCGTGCGAGTTGACGATCTGCTGCACCAGGGTCAGGCCGAGGCCGGCGCCGCGCCGGGTCTGCGTATCGGAGAATGCCGCCCGGTAATAGGGCTCGAAGATGCGCGACAGGTCGCCGCTCTCGATTCCGATCCCGCGATCGCGCACCTCGATGACCACATCCTCGGTGGTTTGCCTCACAGAGATCTCCAGCAGTTTCTCGTCGCCGGAGTATTTGATCGCGTTGTCGATGAGGTTCAGTACGGCACGGGAAACTGCCTCACGATCCCACGACTGCTCGTCGATGGAGTCGTCAATGAACAGGCGTACGTCGAAGCCCTTGCTGCGGATCCAGGACTCATAGGTGGAGATGAGTGTGGTCACCAGGTCGTCTGGATAGACGGGAGTGAGGGCCAGCGTCTTTTCGTGGAGGTTCTGCATGCGGGCCACGTCGAGGACGTTCTCCACCAGGTGCGAAAGGTGGAGCGATTCGCGAAGAATCGAGTCTTCGATCTCCAGGCGCTGCGCCTCAGGTAGCAGCTTGCCGCGTTTGAGTGTCTCCGCACCCAGCCGGATCATCGACAGAGGAGTGCGCAACTCATGCGAGACATTGGCGATCAGCGCGGCCCGGAGATTCATGGTTTCTGCTTCCTTCCGAACCCCGCGCACGGCCAGCGTCGCACCGATCGCGGTGAGCAGTAGCGCCACCAGACTCAGACAAAGACTGATGATGCGGGAGTTCTCCCAACCCGAACCGCCAGAGCCGGTCTCCACGAAGGCTCGGACAGAATAGGAAGTGAGGGGAGCAGCGAGAGGAGCGACGTAGGCGAAACCGCTGCGTGAAGGGAACGGTCCTCCCGCCGTGGCACCGGTGATCACTTCCACCCGGGCCTCGTGCGACAGTTCGCGCGCCTGGATCAGGGGACGCTGCCGGAGGGCCGGGCGAATCTTCTCCAGCAGGCGAGCGGGATCGTAGGTGTATCGAATGAGGCCGCTCGAGGTGAAGAACTCTCTGGTCAGGCGTGTGCCGCCGCGCATTTCCGGACGTTCATTTACGTAGACGGCGCCTGCAGGATCGATATCGGGGACGAAGAGGGCCGAGGCCACCCAGTCACTCCCGTGAATCCAGCTCTGGAGGGCTGGCTCGTTTGGCGATGGCAGGCGGCGCTCGGTCTGCTGCCAGGAGTCGGATGCCCTGAGGATTTCGGCGCGGACCGCGGAGTCCACCCGCCGCGCAGTGATGTCGGCCGTGTAGGCCGCGTACTGCATGGCTACCGTTTCGAGACCGTGCTCCGTTCGTGCGGAGAGCTGGTAAGAACGCCAAGCCAGGACTCCCAGGCCGACAGCGATGATGAAGAAGGGCAGAAGGATCGATGAGGCCCGGCCACGACGGCGCCCGGTGTTGCCAGTGCGCGCCTTCAACGTTGCGGGAAGGCCTCCGAGCATGTTCCTCCGTCGATCACGGCTGCGGCGACGTCGCGGCGATGGCGTGACTCTGCGCCAGATGCTGGGCGACGATCTTGTCGATCTGAGTTTTCGAGTAGGGTTCCAGTCGCAGGTCCAGTTTCTTGAACGCGCCGTGGCGGCTGATGATCACCCACAGCCGGCCCGTGTCTTTCGTATCGCTGAGAATCTGCTTGAAATCCTTGATGCTGGCGTTGGTCGCCGAGTGACCGTTCACAATGATCAGCCGGTCGCCCGGCCTCAGGTCGCCGCGTTCTGCCGGACTCTCCGGAGTGACCATGCGGATGAGCAGCCCCGGATTGAGCTCCTGCAGCTGGACGCCCAGGTAGCGACGTCCTGTCAACATCGTGCGAATGGCCTGCTCGCAGTCGTGGACCGAGGCAGAACACATCTTCCCCTCGTCGCCCTGAGCAACCGTGGCGAGCATGAAGAGGCCGAGAAGAGCGATGGGGTAGAGGCGAAATTTCATGGTGGTGGGAGTGCGCATCGGGCAAATCACAATTTAATGCGGGCGCGGTCCGGCATCGGATACAAATTAGAAAATCTCGGATGAATTCCCTCTGCGTAAAGAGGTTGGCCATCGCGTGGTTCACCCGGCGGACAACCGAAAGGGCTGTCGGAAACGGACCCTGATGGTCCTGGAGCCTGCGCGGCAGAACGTCTTGGAGCGTGATCTTTGGCGGAGCCTTGGGCAACCAGCGCCGCCGGCCGTGCCGGCCTAGTGCCGCAACGCTCGGCGCCGAAGCAGGCTTGCATGAGGCTCTGGCGTGTCCGGTCCGTAGACGCGGAGGGCATAGCGATCGGCCACCACCACTTTCCCTCCCGCCGCGGAGATTTGCGAAGGAGCCACGACGCGCATGCCGCCATCGGAAACGGTGGGAAGGGCCGGGTCGGTCAGGTCGATCACGCGGATCGACCCATCGTTCGCCACAAAGGCTCGATCGCCGTCGGTGGAGAACACGCCGCCGGTGACCTGAGCAATCGATCCCACTTCCACGGGCTGAAGAGGATCTGCCAGGGAGAAGATGTGGATCGCGGTGGTGGTGCGTCCCAGCAGCAGCGAAGGATGAGCCGCTGTCGCCGCGGAGAGAGCGAGCGACGTGACGGACAGCGGAAAGCCCGTCGCGATGTGCGCATCATTGCTGGAGGGAAGTGCGATCACCTGCAGGCCCATACGCTCCCGGCTGATATAGGCGACCGGTCCGCCGTCAGCAACGATGTCGGTGGGATGGGTCTTCACCCCGGCAATCTGCGCCGGAGAGGAGAAGTGAAAGAAATCGATCACATGAAACCCGGTATACGGATTGCCTTCCAGCACGCCGGTGCCGGCGATGGCCGCCGCGCTCGGCGGGTGACCGCCAGAATGAAACGTGCCGAGGGACTGCGGATGAAAGGGATCGGCCACGTCGATCAATTGCGCGTCCCCGTTTCCATAGAGGACGACCTGGTGGCCGAGCAACTTGACGAAGGGTTGCGGCTCGTCGAGGCGCAGCGACGCGATTTCTCGCGGCATGGCCGTGCGGGAGACGTCGATCACCCGGAAGAAGGGAGGGTCGGCGACGAACGCGGTGCTTCCATCGGTAGCTACGCCGCTCAGGGGGCCGGCCAGGTCACGAAAACTCCCGATCTCGACGGGAGCAGAGGGGCGGCCCAGATCGAAGACGCGAACCGGAAGGCCGGTTCCGCTCTCCAGCCCGTAAGAACTGATGGACGAACCCGAAAGGAACAGCCGACCTTCCGAGGCGATCACCGCTTCCACCGGTTCTTCCAGCGTGCTGGCCAGAGACGGTTCTCCCTCCGCGGAAAGTGCGAACACCATGAAGCGATTCGGTGTGTCCGCCGCAATGAGAACGTTGCCGTCCGTGGCCACGAGGCTGAAGTAGCCAACTCCCGTGGTCGTCCGCCCCAGAAGCCGGGGTGATGAGACCTCCGCGATGTCGATCACCGCAGCGCCGCTGCGTCCCGACGCGGTGTAGAGCCGATCGCCTTGCACCACCAGGTCCACTGCATTCTCGGCGATGGCCCCGCTCTGCTGCAGCGTCAAGGCGTTGAAGGCGATCGCTCCCGAATCCTGAACGGCGATCAGCAGGTCATCGCCGTGCCATGCGAGAGCATTCACCGACGAGACCGCCGCATAGGCAGCGACCAGTGGCAGGGTCCCCCGATTCGACGCGTCGTAGATGCGAACGGCGCTTCCCGAAGCCGTGGCCAGAAAGCGGCCGTTGGAGGAAACATGCGGAACCACAATCGGAAACTGCGCCACGAGCCGCAGCTTCCCGGATGCGTCCGCAACAAAGCGCTGAAGGTCCTTGCGCGTGGCGACGAACAGGTCATCGCTAGAGAACGTGGCGTCCACACTCTCCTGCTCGGTCTCCACGGAATCGATCCGGCGAATGTCGGTGGGGCTTTTCACCTCGTACACAGAAAGGCCGCGGCCGTCGACGTTGAAAATCCGTCCCGAACGGAACAGCAGACGCTTCGTGATCCCGCGAGACCCGAACGTGCCGGTCTGCGCGAACAGCGGCGGAGAGCAAATGAGAAGTACGGTCGCCACGAAAAGCGACCCTCGACGGAAGGCAGTCACGCCCGCCCTGCTGCAATCG
>JBDSGC010000096.1:0-6353 GCA_039919215.1 Thermoanaerobaculia bacterium
TCGGATCGTCAACCTTCCCATCGTCAACGAGCAGACCGCCCTGCGCCACCAGGCGCTGGGCCTCTTTGTTGGTCGGCGCCAGTCCCGCCGCAACGAGGATCTTGGTCACGAACTGCGCTTCCGCCGACGCCGGCAACTCAGTCTCCTCAATCTCCGACGGAGCCTGACGCTCGCTGAACACGCGCCGGAACTCCTGCTCCGCCGTCTCCGCTGCCGCGTCATCGTGAAAATCGCGAATGATCGATTTGGCCAGCTCCCGCTTGGCTTCCATCGGATGCAGTGTTCCCGACGCGACCGCGGTCCGCCGTTGCGCGATCTCCGGCGGAGTGAGGTCGGTACTGAGCAGGTAGTACTTCCACATCAGGTCGTCGGAGATCGACATGACCTTGCCGAAGATCGGTCCGGGAGCTTCGTCGATGCCGATGTAGTTTCCGAGGGACTTGGACATCTTCTCGATCCCGTCGAGGCCTTCCAGCAGCGGCATGGTGATGACCACCTGCGGCTCCAGGCCATACTCGCGCATCAGGTCGCGGCCCACCAGCAGATTGAAGAGCTGGTCGGTGCCCCCCATCTCGACGTCCGCCTTCAGCGCCACCGAGTCGTAGCCCTGCGAGATCGGGTACAGGAGCTCGTGCAGAGCGATGGGCTGATGGGCCTCGAACCGTTTGCGGAAGTCATCGCGTTCGAGGATCCGAGCCAGCGTGGTCTTCGCGGCCAGTCGCACCATGCCCTCGGCGCCCAGCGCCCCCAGCCACTCGGAGTTGAAGCGGATCTCCGTCTTGTCTGGATCCAGGATCTTGAAGATCTGACGCTGATACGTTTCCGCGTTGGCCTGAATCTCTTCACGGGACAGCGCCGGCCGGGTGGCCTTCTTGCCGGTGGGATCGCCGATCATCCCGGTGAAGTCGCCGATCAGGAAGATGACGCGGTGCCCGAGCTGCTGGAAGTGCTTCATCTTCCGGATGACCACGGTGTGCCCAAGGTGGATGTCCGGGGCGGTGGGATCGAAGCCGACCTTCACGGTGAGCGGTTTTCCGCGCCCGAGCTTGGTTCTGAGGTCCTTCCCTTCGATGAGATCGACGGTTCCTTTGGCCAGGTACTCGATCTGTTCGTCCAGATTCATGCGGCGTGCATTGTAGTCGGCGCGTCCTGCTACGGCTGACAGAGGACTCTCGATTGTGAATGACCGACCCCGCCTTTTCTGACAGGCCATGGGAATTTGACGCCCTCGCGCGTCGTCCATACACTCGCAAATGATGACTCTCGAGATCGCTCGCCGTCCGCACCATCACCACCACCACGTGGTGTAGGGGTGCATTCGCGCGCCCCGCATCGGAAAGGGGCGCCCTCCACTGTCACAGCCTGCGACGGAAACGGCCTCTTCTCTGATGTGCGGGGAAGGGGTTTTTTGTTGATGGCTGCAAAACTGAGATATCCAACCGGGGTCCGGCCGCTGCTGGCCGAGGAGACGTCGCGACGCCGGCGCATCGAGCAACGCTTCGTCGCGTTGCTGGAGGGCGACGGCTTCGCGGAAGTGGCGCTCCCCATCATCGACTACTCCGACCCCTACGCCGCGCTGGTCGATGCGCGGACCTCGCGGCAGAGCTATCGTTTCGTCGATCGTGAGGGTGATCTGGTCACCGTCCGATCCGACTTCACGCCCATGCTGGCGCGGGCCCTTGCGCCCTCGCTCCCCACCGAGAGCCTTCCTCTCCGGCTGTTCTATCGCGGCGATGTCATCCGCTGCGAAGCCTCACGATTGGGAAGCAATCGCGAACTCTTCCAGATCGGAGCGGAAATCGTCGGCGACGGCACCATCGAGGCGGACGTGCGGATGATGCGGACGGCGGCGGAACTGATCCGTCAATTCGGCGACAAGCCTTCCATCGTCTATACGGACGTCTCGGTGGCTGCGGCGCTGGCGGCGCTTGGGCCGGCCATCGGACCGGCGCTGGTCTCCAAGCGGCTCGCTGCCGCCGACTGCGCCACGCTTCCTCCCGAGGCGCGGACTCTGGTGGAGAAACTCGTCGCCGGCACGGCGACACTGGAAGACCTTTCTTCCTTCGCTCCGACGGCGACGACGGCAGCGCGACTGCGGGCCATCGGCGCATCGCTTCCCTCCGACCAGTTCGCGCTCCACCTCGACGATGTCGAGGAGGCCGGAAGCTACTACAGCGGCTTGCGCTTCCAGGTGTACGCCGGCGCATCGCGCACGAGAGTTGCTCAGGGCGGTCGGTACGATCGGCTCTACGAGCGCTTCGGCACGGCGGCTCCCGCCATCGGCTTCACGTTCAATATTGACGACCTCGACGACCGCCGCAGTGCTCCGGGCGGCAACTCGACTGCGGAGCCTCGCTCATGACCGATCCCATCGCATTGCGCATCGCGCTCCCGAAAGGACGGCTGCAGGATCCTGTCCTGCAGGTCTTCGCTTCCGCCGGTTACGACGTCCCCGATGCAGTCGATCTGCGGACCCGCAAGCTCGTCTTCGATCGCGGAAACATCGAGTGGATTTTCGTGAAGGATGGCGACGTGCCGGTGTACGTCGAGCACGGCGCCGCGGACGTAGGAGTGGCCGGCCTGGACCAGATTCTGGAGCACGAGTTCAGCGCGTACCAGCCAGTGGAGATGCCCTTCGGCCGCTGCCGCATGATGGTCATCGGCGCGCCGGGCGCACCAGCCCTCAGCCCCGACGTGACCTCGAAGATCGCCACGAAATACCCTCGCATCGCACGCCACTATCTGGAGAGTCGAGGATTGCGGGGGGAGATGGTGCCGCTGAGCGGATCGGTGGAACTGGCGGCCGTTCTTCACCTCACCTCACACGTCATCGATCTCGTGGAAACCGGAGAAACGGTGCGCGTGCACAACCTGGTGATTCAGGATGTGGTCGCCGAGATCTCCCCGCGACTCATCGTCGGCAAGAACGTCTATCGCACCGAGCCGAAGACCATCCGCGACCTCATCGCCCGGGTGGCCGCGGCCGTGGGATCTCCGCACGCCGGTCCTGCACTGCCGCAGGAGGCGGAGAGCGTCGCAACCTCTGCTTCGGAGAAAAGGAACTGATCATGCCGATTCTGAAGGCCGGGACACCCGAAGCCGACGAGGCGCTGCGAACCATCGAGGCCAGCCATGACGCGCGCAATGAGCGGGCCTTTCTCGTGGCCGACGAAGCCATCGCCGCCGTGCGCACGCGCGGCGACGCGTACGTGGCGGAACAGATCGCGCGCTTCGACGGCGTCTCCCTCGAGGCCACGGAGATCCGCATCGAGCCGCGCAAGGTCACCATCGATCGGGAGATGGCTGCGGCGATCGACCTGGCCATCGAGCGCATCGAGTCGTTCCATGCGCAGCAGCTCCCCGCGTCTTACGAATGGCGTGACGGCAGCAGCGTGATCGCTCATCGCGTCACTCCTCTCCGCCGCGTGGGCGTGTATGTGCCGGGCGGTCGCGCGGTCTATCTCTCGACGCTGATCATGACCGCCGTTCCGGCCCGGCTGGCGGGGGTCAAGGAAATCGTCGCCGCCACGACAGCCACGGCGGCCGCCCGTGACGAGCTTCACTACGTCTGCAACCGCCTCGGTGTTCGGGAGATCTATCGCTCCGGCGGTGCCGCCGCCATCGCCGCGATGGCCCTCGGCACTCAGTCGCTGGAGCGCGTCGACAAGATCGTCGGGCCAGGCAACGCGTACGTCACCGCGGCCAAGGCCCGCCTGATCGGAACGGTCGGCATCGACATGACCGCCGGACCGACGGAGCTGGTGGTCATCGCCGACGACGGCGCGGACGCCAGCCTGGTGGCCGCCGACCTGATGGGGCAGGCCGAGCATGGGCCCGATTCGGCGGTGATCTGCCTGACCACCTCGCCGCAACTCGCGGCGGCCATGCCCGAGCGGGTGATCGCCCTGGTGGTCGAGTCGGTGGACCAGGCGCTGGAGATCGCCGCGCGCATCGCGCCGGAACATCTTTCCGTTCACACCCGCGACGCAGCCGCCGTCGGCAACCGCGCGGAGAACTGCGGGGCCATCTACTGCGGTCCGGCCTCGGCCGCTGCGGCGGGCGACTATCTGATCGGCTCGAATCACGTGCTTCCCACCGGTGGCAGCGCCCGCTTCTTCTCTCCCCTCGGCGTCTACGACTTCGTGAAGCGCTCCAACATCGTCACCCTCAGCGACGACGACCTGCAGCGGATCGGTCCGGCGGCCGAGCGGCTGGCGCGCTTCGAGGGTCTTCCCGAGCACGCTGCGTCGATCGCTCTGAGACTGGAAAGAGGAAACCGATGACCGTCGCCGATGACGCAGTCAAAACCCGAGCGCGCGCGGTCGTCGCCGCCATGACCGCCTACACCCTGGAGTTGCGCGAGGCGGCCATCAAGCTCAATCAGAACGAATCCCCGTTCGATTTTCCGATCGAATTGAAGGATCAGGTTCTGGCCGAAGCGAGGGCTCGTCACTGGAACATCTATCCCGACTTCGAGGCCATCGCGCTGCGCGGAGCGATCGCCCGCGCAAACGGACTCTCCCCCGACAACGTACTGGTCGGGAACGGGTCCAACGAGATGCTGGCTTCGACGATCAGCACCTTCATCGGCCCCGGCACTCCGGTGATTTTTCCCCGGCCCACCTTCGCCCTCTACGAAAAGCTGGCTACGGTCGCGGGCGGCGTGCCCATCCCGGTGGAGTTCGATCCGGCTACAGGCACGCTGCCGGTCGCCGATATTCTGCGCATCATTCCTGCCGTGGAAAACGCGGTGGTGATCGTCTGTTCGCCGAACAATCCCACTGGAGGCTCGCTGGGATCGGGCCAGCTGCAGACACTGCTCGACAGCGGCGCGATGGTTCTGTTCGATCGTGCGTACGGCGAGTTCGCCGAGACTCCCTCTCCCTATGAACCATCCGCAGCGCCGATGCAGTTGCATCCGCGGCTGGTCACGTTCTCCACCTTCTCCAAGGCGTGGGGACTGGCCGCGCTGCGGGTGGGATGGCTGGCTTCGACCGCCGAGAACTGCCGCGAGATCCGCAAGGTGAAGCTCCCCTACAGCCTCAACATCATCAGTGAAGCAGCCGCGGTGGTCGCTCTGGAACGGCGTGATGTGCGCGACGCGAACGTGCAGCGCATCGTCGCCGAGCGTGCCCGCCTCATCGCGGCGATGGCAGCCATCCCACGGGTGAGCACTTTTCCGTCGCAGGCGAACTTCATCACCTTCCGCGTGGAGAAAAAAGCGCGGGAGGTCTTCGAGGCGTTGCACGAGCGCGGCATCCTCATCCGCGACGTGTCGTCGTATCCCCGCCTCGCTTACTGCCTCCGCGTCTCCGTAGGCTCCCCCGCTCAAAACGATCGCTTCCTGCAGGCCCTTCGCGAAGTGGTCTGAACACTCCATTCGAAAGGAATCCACACCATGGCACGTACCGCAACGATCAACCGCAAGACCAAAGAGACCAGCATTGCAGTGACCGTCGACCTCGATGGCACCGGCGAAGGCTCCCGCATCGAGACTCCGGTCGGATTCCTCTCCCACATGCTGGAAGTCATCGCCAGACATGGCCGCGTGGGTCTCGACGTCGTGGCTACCGGCGACACCTTCATCGATTATCACCACACCGTGGAAGACACCGGCCTGACGCTGGGGGCGGCCTTCGCCCAGGCCCTTGGCGACAAGCGCGGCATCCGCCGATTCGGCCACGCCTACGCCCCGCTGGACGAGGCGCTGGCTCGGGTGGTCATCGACTTCGCCGGCCGCCCCTTCCTGGTGTTCGACGTGCCCATGGACCGGGAGATGCTGCTCATCCACAAGGATTTTCCTTTCGCCCTGGTGGAAGAGTTCTTCAAGTCGTTTGCGAACGCATGCGCGTGCAACGTCCACATCGACCTCATCCGAGGCCGCAACGGTCATCACGCCGCGGAAGCAATCTTCAAGGCCTTCTCCATCGCCCTGCGGGAAGCAAAGACCGTGGTGGGCAGCGACGTCCCCAGCACCAAAGGCGTCATCTGACGCGGCGTGCTCCGCACCGCGGTCCGTGAGAGGCGCTTCACGAACGGATCCACTCCACTGATGGAAACCATCCTCATCGACTCGCCGGTCGCCAACGTCGCCAACATCGCCCGCGCCTTGCGCGCCTGCGACGCGACGCTGCGCGTGACTGCCGACCCGGCAGTCATCGCCTCGGCTCGACAACTGGTACTCCCCGGAGTGGGCTCCTTTGTGGCGGCGATGCGCTGGCTCACCGAGCACGCCATCGACCGGGCCATCCACCAGGCCGTCGCCGGCGGAGCCTCGCTGCTGGGAATCTGCGTCGGACACCAGCTCCTGTTTGACCGCTCTCACGAGATGGGCATCACACCAGGACTGGGAT